>JBEVMI010000376.1:0-12509 GCA_040508685.1 Spongiibacteraceae bacterium | reverse complement strand
CATATTTATAGCGGGCCTGTAGTGCCGGTCCGGTCCGCACTTCGCTGCGTGACCGCGTGTTTCGAGTCGCTTCAACAGCCGCGATACTCATCAACGCACGCCCAGCCGCTTCATGGTTTCGCGAACCTGCTCGGCCTCGGCTTCACCCTCGAGCGCCTTGCCCCAGACCGCACGCGCCTGCTCGCGCTCGCCGAGCGACCACAATGCCTCGCCGTAATGCGCGGCCACTTCCGGATCGGGGAATTTGGCGTAGGCCTTTTCCAGCAGGTCGCGTGCGACTTTCAAATTGCCGCGCCGAAATTCCACCCAGCCCATGCTGTCGAGCACCGCCGGATCGTCGGGTTTCAGCGCCAGCGCGCGGCTGATCAGCGTGTAGGCCTCGTCGTAACGTTTGGTCTGATTGGCCAGCGTGTAACCGAGCGCATTGAGTGCGACGGCATTGTCCGGATCGATTTTCAGAATCGCGCGCAGGTCTTTTTCCAGCAGCGGCAGGTCGCGGCGTTTTTCGGAAAAAGTCGAACGGGAATACAGCAGATTCGGTTGCGCCGGAAATTGCTTCAGCGCCGCGGTCAGCAGTTTGTTGCCGTCGTCGTAACGACGCACCTGCATCAGCACTTCGGCCTCGAACAAATACAGCCGCAATGCGTGCTGAGGAAAACGGCTGCGGGTATCGGCGAGAAACTTGCGCGCGCCATCGACATTTTTTTCGGCGAGTCGCAATTCAACGACACGCGCCAGCGCCGGAAAAAACTCGTCGCCCGGCGGCACCTGCTCGTAATGGAATATGGCTTTGGCGGCATCGCCGCGCTGTTCGCTGAGCGCGCCCAGGTAAAAATGCGCTTCGGCGACATGCTGATTCAAGGTCAGCAATTGCTGAAAATAACGCTCGGCATCGGCGAGCGCATTGACCTCCCGCGACACCAGCGCCAGCGACAACAACAGGTCGGCGTCATTCGGCGACTGCTGCACCAGGATGGCAAACTGTTCGCGCGCCTCGCTCATGTCCGTCTGCGTCAGCTGCCGCGCATATTGGAGCCGCAGGCGCCGGTTGAACGGGTATTGATTGACCATATTCTCCAGGCGATTATTGGCCTCACCGTCGCGCCCCAGCTCTTGCAGCAACTTCGATTCGATCAAAATGGCATGGGTTTCATCGGGCGAGGTATCGAGCACCTTGCGCACCAGCTGCAGCGCTTCATCCTTGCGATCAAGCTCCTGCAACAGCAGCGCCTTGCCGGTCATCAATTCGGTGGTGCCGGGATATTCGACCAGCAGCTTGTCGAATTCGGTCAGCAATTGCTGGCGATCCTCGATCGGCAGTGCCGCCGCGCTGGCGGCGATCACCGCGAAGTTGGCGCGAGCGCCACTCTCAAGCACTTTCGCCATGTGCGGCAGCGCGGCCAGCGGCTGCTGCGCCTTGGCGAGCTGCGAACCCAGCGTGAATTGCGCCTCCGGATCATCCGGCTCGACTTCAACCCAGAGTTTGGCGGCCTCCAGCGCGGCGCGATCCGACTTCACGAACTGGGCGATACGGGTCGCGCGCTCAGTGACAGCGACGTCGTGGGTGGCTTGCGCCTGCTCCAGATAATTGCCGAGGGCCAACTCGTATTCGCCGCGATGCAGGGCAAATTCCGCGACCAGCAAATCGTAAAACGTGGCTGCGGGAAACGGCCGCAGATGCACCGGCGGAACCGGTTCGGTGGCCTCGGATACTCCCTCCTCCGCGTGATCGTGTTCGTCAGTTGCGGGCACGGCAGCGGCAGCTTCGCCATCGGATATCGGCGCGGTGCTGTGGCAGGCGGTAAGCAGCAAACTGCCGGTCAGCACGATCGCAAAAGCAGATCTCATACAGATAGGGCCGGAGAGGATCGGAGCGGCAAAGTCTAACATCAGGCTTGCAACCTCGCCGAGATGCTCGAGCCGCCCAGACTGCGAGCAGGCGGAATAGTGCGATAAGTGCCGGCAGGCCCTAGAATGTGCCGGCATATTCGCCCGCATGGAACCGCCCAACCATGTCACCCAAGCCCGGAGTTGAAAGCACGGCATGAGCCTGCTGGTCATCGGAATCAATCACAAGTCGGCGCCACTGGCTCTGCGTGAACGGGTGACTTTCGCCCCCGAACGCATGGAAAGTGCGCTCGCCGATGCCCTCGCGAGCGCCGGAATCGACGAGGCCGCCATTCTTTCGACCTGCAATCGCACCGAAATCTTTGCCATCGCCGAACCAACCGAGGACGCGCAGCAGCGCCTGCGTCACTGGCTGTGCGACTACCACCAGGTCGCCTTCCACGAATTGCAGGACTGCCTCTACACACTGCCGGAACGCGATGCCCTGCAACACATGATGCAGGTCGCCAGCGGCCTCGACTCGATGATCCTCGGCGAGCCACAGATTCTCGGGCAGATGAAATCCGCGTTCGCGGTGGCGGCGCACACCGGCAGCATCGGTGCCGAACTCGGCCGCATCTTTCCGCAGGTATTCGCGATCGCGAAGCGCGTACGCACCGATACCGCGATCGGCGAAAACCCGGTGTCGGTCGCGTTTGCCGCAGTCAATCTGACCCAGCATATTTTCAGCGACCTTAGCCGCACCCGTGCGCTGCTGATCGGCGCCGGCGAAACCATCGAACTGGTGGCACGGCACCTCGCCGACAAGGGCGTGCGTGATATCGTCGTCGCCAATCGCACGCTCGGCCGCGCGCGCGAGCTGGCCGAACAATTCGGCGCCGAAGCGGTATTGCTGTCGGATATTCCCGAACAACTGCCGCGCGCCGATATCGTGATTTCCTCCACGGCGAGCCAGCTGCCGATCCTCGGCAAGGGTGCGGTAGAAAGCGCGCTGAAACTGCGCAAACACAAACCGATCCTGATGATCGATATCGCCGTGCCGCGCGACATCGAAGCGGAGGTCGCCGAACTCGACGACATTTATCTGTATACCGTCGACGACCTCAAAGAAATCGTCGATGAAAATCGCAAAAACCGCGAACAGGAAGCGCGCAAGGCCGATGAAATCATCGCCGCTGGCGTCGAAAATTATTATCAGCAGTTGCGCGCGCTCGACGCGGTATCAACAGTCAAGGATCTGCGCAACAAAATCGAAACGCTGCGCGACGCCGAACTCGAAAAGGCGCGCCACGCGCTGGCGATCGGCGAGCCCGCCGAGCAGGTACTCGCGCAGCTGGCGCGCGGCCTTACCAACAAATTGCTGCACAGCCCCAGCAGCCAGCTGCGTCGTGCCAGCGCGCTCGGCCGCAATGAAGTGATTTTATGGTCGCGCGAATTGTTCGAACTCGATCCGCAGGCGGACAGCCGCCAGCTCGGCGAAGCCGCCGCGGACGATTCCATCGATTAGCGGACATCGCCAACGGCGTCGCCGCTGTCATTTACCAACATTTGCTTTCGACTTTTAAACGATCCGCTTTAACTACCGAGCTTTATGAAGCCATCACTGCAAAACAAACTGGAACAACTGCTCGATCGCCACGAAGAACTCGCGGCGCTGTTGAGCGATGCCGACACGATCAATAATCAGGAAAAATTTCGCACGCTGTCGAAGGAGTTTTCCGAAATCGAACCCGTCGTCGGCTGTTATCGCCAATACCGGCAGGTGCTCGACGACGTCGAAACCGCGCGTGCGATGCTGGCTGAGGCCGACCCCGAATTGCGCGCGATGGCGGAAGAAGAAATGGCTGGCAGCCGCGAACGCCTGGAGCCGCTCGAAGCAGAACTGCAAACGCTGTTGCTGCCGCGCGACCCCAACGACAGCCACAATATTTTTCTCGAAGTGCGCGCCGGCACCGGCGGCGATGAAGCCGCGATTTTTGCCGGCGATTTATTTCGCATGTATTCGCGCTACGCCGAACGCCGCGGCTGGAAAGTTGAAGTCCTCAGCGAAAACCCCGGCGAACACGGCGGCTACAAAGAAATCATTTCGCGCGTCGAAGGCAATCTGGTGTACGGCAGCCTGAAATTCGAATCCGGCGCGCATCGCGTGCAACGTGTGCCGAAAACCGAAGCGCAGGGCCGGATTCATACCTCTGCGTGCACGGTCGCGATTCTGCCGGAGATCGACGAGGTCGAAGCGATCGACATCAACAAAGCGGATTTGCGTATCGACACCTACCGGTCGAGCGGAGCCGGCGGTCAGCATGTCAACAAAACCGATTCCGCAATCCGCATTACGCATTTGCCGAGTGGCCTTGTGGTGGAGTGTCAGGACGAACGCTCGCAACACAAAAACCGCGCGCGTGCTATGTCGCTGCTGGCGGCAAAACTGTTGGACCAGGCACAGAGCAAACAGCACCAGGAACAATCCGAACAGCGCCGCAATCTGGTCGGCTCCGGCGATCGCTCCGAACGTATTCGCACCTACAATTTTCCGCAGGGACGACTCACCGATCACCGCATCAATCTGACCATTTATTCATTGGGCGAAGTGATGGAAGGCGCCCTCGATCCGGTGGTGCAGGCCCTGATGCAGGAACATCAGGCCGACCTGTTGGCAGCGATGGGCGACGACTCGTGACCATTATCGATCTGTTGAAACGTGCGCAGGCGGCGATCGCGAGCGACAGCGCCCGCCTCGACGCCGAACTGCTGCTGGCGTTCTGCCTGGGGCGCAATCGCAGTTTCCTGTATGCATGGCCGGAAAAAACAGTCGACGATACGATCGTGCAAACCTTTGAAGCGCTGGTCCAGCGGCGTTGTCAGGGCGAGCCCATCGCGTACCTGATCGGCACGCGCGATTTCTGGTCACTGCAACTGGAAGTCAATTCCAGCACGCTGATCCCCCGCCCCGAAACCGAAAAGCTGGTGGCAATTGCGCTGCAATTGCAGTGCGACAGCGCCAGCGTGCTCGATCTCGGCACCGGTACCGGCGCCATTGCGCTGGCACTCGCCAAAGAGCGCACCGCCTGGCAAGTACTCGGCGTCGACATCAATACCGACGCGGTGCAACTGGCACAGCGTAATGCCGAAAAAAATCAGATCGCCAACGTGCGTTTTGCACATTCGAACTGGTTTGCTGCCGTCGCCGAAGCCTTCGACCTGATCGTCGCCAACCCGCCCTACATCGCCGCCGACGATCCGCACCTGCAACAAGGTGATGTGCGTTTCGAGCCGCAGCGCGCCCTGGTCGCCGACGATCAAGGCATGGCCGCAATCTCGACCATCGCGCAATCGGCGCCGCGCTATCTGGCACCGGGCGGCTGGTTGCTGCTGGAGCACGGCTGGGAACAGGGGATCGCCGCGCGCGCGACACTGAGCCGCAACGGCTTTGCCGACGTCACCACCTGGTGCGACGATGGTGGCCGCGATCGCGTCACCGGCGGCAAATTGCCGGAGGCCCGCGCGCAATGAACGACGACCAGCTGCTGCGTTACAGCCGCCAGATTTTATTGCCGGATTTCGATGTCGACGGCCAGGAACGTTTGCTCGCCGCCAAGGTATTGATCGTGGGCCTCGGCGGACTGGGCTCACCGGTGGCGTTATATCTCGCCGCAGCCGGCGTCGGCGAAATCTGGCTGGCCGATCACGACAGCGTCGACGTCAGCAATCTGCAACGCCAGATCGCCCATACGCAGGATGATATCGGCCGCCCGAAAGTGGCCTCCGCCGCCGAAAAATTGCGCGCATTAAATCCGGCTATTCGCGTCGATACGATCGGCGAAAGATTGCAGGGGACGATGCTGGAAGACGCCTGTAAAACCGTCGACCTCGTGGTCGACTGCTCCGACAATTTCCGCACGCGTTTTGCGTTGAACGCCGCGTGCTGGAAATTTAAAAAACCATTGGTATCCGGCGCCGCCATTCGCAGCGAAGGCCAACTGTTGGTTATTGATCCACGCCGCGGCGACAGCCCCTGTTATCGCTGCCTCTACGACGACAGCGTCGCCGACACACAATTGTCGTGTTCGGAAAATGGCGTGCTGGCCCCGATTGTCGGCGTGATCGGAACCTTGCAGGCGCTGGAGGCCATTAAATTGCTCGCCAATTTCGGCGAGCCGGCGGCGGGCAAGTTATGGGTGTTTGATGGCAAGGCACTGGAGTGGCGCAGCCTGCAGCTCAAAAAAGCCGAGGACTGCCCCGTTTGCGCGAATTAATTTCGTTTGAATTGGAGGCGGTAAATTGCCGTCTACTGTGCCGCCTGGAAACGTCGACTAATTAATGCCAACCGCCAATTCAACAACGCTGCAGCGACGATCAACCCGCCAATCAATCCTGTCCACACACCGAACACCCCATTGCGCGGCATCAGCCAGTCGCTGAACCCCAGCAAATAACCCAACGGCAAACCGACACCCCAGTACGCAATCAGCGTGATGATCATGGTCACTCGCGTATCGTGATAGCCGCGCAAACTGCCGACTGCAGTGACCTGCAGGCCGTCGAACAACTGGAAACACGCAGAATAAAACAGAATTTGCACGGTCAGCAGACGCACCGCTTCGTCGTGCGTGTACGCGGAGGCAATCGTGTACGGCACACTCAGCATCAGCGTGGCACTGCATACCGCAAAAAGCATTGACGTTGCGGCGCCGAGTCCGGCAAAACGCCGCGCTCGCTCGATTTGATCGGCCCCGAGCGCGTGGCCGATTTTTACCGTCAGCGCCTGCCCCAGACTCATCGGCACCATAAACATCAGCGCACTGAAATTCAGTGCGATCTGATGCGCGGCCAGCGGTGTTGCGCCGAGACGGCCGATCAGCAACGCCGCACCCGCGAAAATACTGGTCTCGGCAAACATGGCGGCACCGATCGGCACGCCGAGATAAGTCAGGGCACCGAGGCGGCGCCACTGCGGCAAGTGAAACCCGCCACCCTCTTTACTCAGCAACGGCCGCCAGCGTTTGCGCAACAACCAGCCGAGCATGAGAAGTTGCAGCCACATCACCGAGCCAGTCGCCCAGCCGCAGCCGGCGCCACCGAGCTGTGGCACGCCCATTCCTTGGTAAATAGGGAGGCCGTGAATAAAAATGTAATTCAGCGGGATGTTCACCAGAAAGGCGATCACCTGAATCACCATCACCGGCTTGCTGCGGCCACTGCCTTCGCTGAGCGCCCGCAACACCTGGAACATCATGATCGGGAACACACCGAAGGCGATGCCCTGCAAATAAATTCGCACGAGTGGCTGCACCGCGGGATCGACGTGCATCAGCGGCAATAAACGATGGCCGTGTGTCACCAATCCGATGCAAAAAACCGCGAGAATAGCCGCCAGCCATACGCCTTGCTGCAGCGCCGCTGCCTGCGCCGATTGATCGCTGGCGCCAAAGGCGCGAGCGATCGTCGCCGTCAGCGCGCTGAGCACGCCGATGCAGAAGACGTAGGTCGGCAGCCACAGGCTAAAACCCATCGCGACGGCGGCGAGGTCGGTCGGACTGACCGCACCGGCCATTACGGTATCGGCGACCCCCATACCGACCTGCGCGACTTGCCCGACCAGCATCGGCCAGGCCAGGTGCAGCAGATCGCGCCAATCGTGCCCGCGGGTTGGCAATGCGAGAGCAGCAGAGTGGGGCTTTATAGCAACAGACACTGACAACTCCGACGCTACCGGTTCCCGATCGGAAACTGTGGGCAAATAACGGTTCGCACCATCAAAACAAACATCCGGCGCTGTTTTGGATGCCCGATTAATTAAAGGGCCGGCTAGTATTAGCGAAAAGCCTCGGCAAGTCATTTCAAGAAGCATCAACAGGACACGCACATGCAGACCCTCACCCAATGGGCGGTATTTTTCATCGACGCCGCCGGCTTTCTCGTCCTGGTCACGCTGACGGCAATCGCGATCGCTGCGCTGTTCATGTGGGGCGAAGACCGCTTCCAGCGCCAGCACGCGGTGCGCCGCAATTTTCCACTGCTCGGCCGCTTTCGTTACGGCATCGAAAGTCTCGGCCCTTTCCTGCGCCAATACCTGTTCGATACCGATCGCGGCCTGTTGCCATTCAACCGCGCCGAACGCTCCTGGGTTTATCGCGCGGCCAAAAACGTCGACAGCACCGCTGCCTTCGGCTCAACACTCGATCTCAGCGCGCCGGGCTCGATTATTTTTGCGAACAGCGTATTTCCGGTTTCGGACACGGACATGGCCACGCATGAACACACCGCGGTCACGCTGGGCCCGTATTGCGACCATCCTTATACGCCGCACTCGCTGTTCAATATTTCCGGCATGAGTTTCGGCGCCCTCTCGGCACCGGCGGTACGGGCGTTATCGCGCGGCGCGGCCGCAGCCAAGTGCTGGCTGACCACCGGCGAGGGTGGACTGGCGCCCTATCACCTCGATGGCGGTTGCGACATCGTGATGCAGATCGGAACCGCGAAGTACGGCGTGCGCGACGAACACGGCAAACTCAGCGACGCGCGCCTGCGCGAAATCGCGGCACTGCCACAGGTAAAAATGTTCGAGCTGAAACTCAGTCAAGGCGCCAAGCCGGGCAAAGGCGGCATTCTCCCGGCCGCCAAAGTCACGGCGGAAATTGGGGCTATACGCGGTATTCCCGTGGGTTTCGATTCGATCAGCCCCAACTCGCACGCTGAAATCCGCACCACCGACGACCTGCTCGACATGATCGAACATATCCGCGCTGTGACCGGCAAACCCACCGGGTTTAAGTTCGTGATGGGCGAGCCGGGCTGGATCGACGAGTTATGCCTGCGCATCCGCCACCGCGGCGAGCAAAACGGCCCCGACTTCATCACTCTCGACAGCGGCGATGGCGGTACCGGTGCCGCACCTGAGGTGCTGATCGACAACGTCGGCATGCTGTTGCGCGAAAGCCTGCCGCTGCTGGTCGACAAACTGACTGAACACGGCTTGCGCGACCGCGTCCGGGTGATCGCCGCCGGCAAACTGATCAACCCCACCAGCGTGGCGTGGGCGCTGTGCATGGGCGCCGACTTCGTGAATACGGCGCGCGGTTTTCTATTTGCGCTCGGCTGCATCCAGGCAATGCAGTGCAACAAAAACACCTGTCCCACCGGCATCACCACCCAGAACCCAAAACTGCAGCGCGGCCTCGACATCGACGTTAAAGCAAAACGTGTTTTTCACTACATTGAAAACCTGCGCCACGAGCTCGAAATTGTCGCCCACTCCTGTGGCGTGCAGGAACCGCGCGCGCTGCGCCGCCACCATGTACGGATGGTGACGGCATCGGGCCGCTCGGTGCGGCTCGATGAACTGTTTCCGCCGGTCAAGGAGCCGGCAGTGCCGTTGCGGGTGATCGACGAATAAACCCAAAGCGGCCCGCAAGCGTTTGCTAATTGGGCGGATGGGCGAGGATAATTCCGTCCGAATTTTGTGCAGCCTGCGCCGACCCGCAACGTGGTGCAGCAGGCACGCAATTGCCGCCTGTCCGCATTTATCGAGTGCCTCGTTTTGATCAGCAAATGGTTTAAATCCATCACCGCCCCTACCGCCCCCCATTCCCACGCGCAGCCTGTCGAAGCGTCTGCGCGCCGCGAGGCAACAGTCGAAAGCGAATCCTCAGAAAAAAATGACGAGCATGGTCAGCGCTCGCGCCGGCGCCACGGCGGCCGTCCCGCAAAAACGGACCCCGCCGATGCCTGGACTCCGGATCTGTTTGTCGTACCGCCGGAGGCGGGTAAAACCCGATTTCACGACCTCAATCTCGACCCGCGCATCCTGCACGGCATCGCTGACCTTGGCTTTAAATACTGTTCACCCATCCAGGCCGAAGTGCTGCCCAAAACATTGCGCGGCCACGACGCCATCGGCAAAGCACAGACCGGGTCCGGCAAGACCGCAGCCTTCCTGATTACCGTATTCAACGACCTCCTCAGCAACCCGATCACCGAAGAACGTTTCACCGGCGAACCGCGCGCACTGGTGATCGCACCGACCCGCGAGCTGGTGCAGCAGATTGCCGACGACGCGGCCAAACTCGGCAAACACACCGGCCTGCATATCGTCGCGCTGATCGGCGGCATGGATTACCAGCGCCAGTTGAATCAGCTGCAGCGCGCCTTCGTCGATGTCGTGGTCGCCACGCCGGGCCGCCTGCTCGACTTCCAGCAGCGCAAGGATCTGTTTCTCGACCAGGTCGAACATCTCGTTATCGACGAAGCCGATCGCATGCTCGATATGGGTTTTATTCCACAAGTGAAACGTATCGTGCGCAGCACACCGCGCAACACGCATCGCCAGACGTTATTTTTCAGCGCCACGTTTACGCAGGACATCATCAACCTCACCGAGCAATGGACGCACGAGCCGGTGCGGGTTGAAATCGAACCCGAAAGTGTCGCTGCCGAAAACGTCGACCAGAAAGTATTTATGGTGACGTCGGACGAAAAGTTTCGCTTGCTGCGCAACATCCTGAAACAACCCGAAGCCACCAGCGTGATCATTTTTGCGAATCGCCGCGACGAGACCCGCTGGCTGTTCGAAAAACTGCAGCGCGCCGGTGTCAGTTGCGGAATATTGACCGGCGAAATTCCGCAGAACAAACGCACCAGCACCTTGCGCGATTTCAAGGACGGCAAATTGCAGGCATTGGTCGCCACCGATGTCGCCGGTCGCGGCATTCACGTCGACGGCGTCAGTCATGTCGTGAATTACGCGCTGCCGGAAGATCCCGAGGATTACGTGCACCGCATTGGCCGCACCGGACGCGCGGGCGCCAGCGGGATTTCGATCAGCTTTGCCAGCGAGGACGACGGGTTTCTTCTGCCGCAAATCGAAACCTTGCTGGGCCGCAAACTCGTCTGCGAGCTGCCACCGGAAAATCTGCTTGGCTAAAACAATGCCACACCGCATCAAGTCAGTTGTCGAGAACCGTGCCGGCAACACCTCGGCATTCGCACAGTGAAGCGAAAAAAATCGCGCTGGCAGAAGTCCGGCTGGAAAGTCCTGCGCCGCCTGTTGCTGTGGCCGCTGTACTGCATCCTCGGCTACTGGCTGTTAGCACTGGTGGTTTACCGGTTTGTGAATCCACCACTGACGCCGCTGATGGTGCTGCGCAGCATTGATCAACGCGAGTGGGTACAACATCAATCGGTTGGTCTTGCCGCCATCAGCCCACCGCTGGTACGGGCGGTGATAGCCGCCGAAGACAGTCGTTTCTGCCAGCATCACGGCATCGATTTCGATGCGGTAGGCGATGCGCTCGCCGACTATGAAAGCAGCGGCCGCCTGCGCGGCGCCAGCACCATTACCATGCAGGTCGCGCGCAATGTATTCATGTGGAATGGCGGCGGCGCGGTGCGCAAAATCGTGGAGGCACCGCTGGCACTGCTGCTCGATGCAGTGTGGCCAAAACGCCGCATTGTCGAAGTGTATCTAAATATTGCGGAGCTGGGCGACGGCGTGTTCGGTGCGCAAGCGGCGGCGCGCATCCACTTCCATAAACCGGCCAGCGCGTTGACGATCAAAGAAGCGGCGCGACTGGCCGCTGTGTTACCCAATCCGATTCGCTGGAATGCCGCGCGACCGACGTCGTATATCAATCAACGCACCGGCATTATTCAAAACCGCATCGGTCAGCTCGGGCCGCTGCAGACCACATGCCTGCAACTCAACAAATAACCTTACGCAAATAAAAAAACGCCCCAACCAGTGGGGCGTTTTTTAAAGGACAACCATCGCGCTTGCGCGCTACCAGTTATTCTTCGTCGTCACCGGCAGCCGGCAGCGGACGATCAACCAGCTCGACGTATGCCATCGGCGCTTTGTCTCCGGCGCGCAAGCCACATTTCAGGATACGCAGATAGCCGCCTGGACGGGTCTGGTAACGCGGACCAAGCTCGGTGAACAGTTTGCCGACAGCCTCATCGCTGCGCAGACGATCAAATGCCAGACGACGATTGGCAACGCTATCCTGCTTGGCCAGCGTAATCAGCGGCTCCGCATAACGGCGCAGCTCTTTCGCTTTCGGCAGCGTGGTTTTGATCAGTTCGTGTTCGACCAACGACGTTACCATGTTGCGAAACATGGCCTTGCGATGCGAACTATTGCGGCCCAATTGGCGGCCAGTCATGCGATGACGCATAGCTAATTTCCTTTCACTTCGATTGCCATCACGGCAATGTATTCGTTAGCGACAAACCCATCCCGGAGGATCAGTGTTTGTCTTCGCTTTTAAGTCCGGCCGGCGGCCAGTTGTCGAGGCGTAAACCCAGCGACAAACCGCGCGATGCCAGCACGTCTTTGATTTCGGTAAGCGACTTCTTGCCAAGGTTCGGCGTTTTCAGCAGCTCGACCTCGGTGCGTTGCACCAGATCGCCGATGTAATAAATATTTTCCGCTTTCAGGCAGTTCGCCGAACGTACGGTGAGTTCGAGGTCGTCGACCGGGCGCAACAGGATCGGATCGACTTCATCGCGACGCTCTTCCGGCTCGGAAGCTTTTTCGCCTTCGAGATCGACGAACACGGCCAGCTGCTGCTGCAGAATGGTCGCGGCGCGACGAATTGCTTCTTCCGGGTCCAGCGTACCGTTTGTTTCCAGATCGAGAACCAGTTTGTCAAGGTCGGTGCGCT
>JBEVMI010000360.1:0-10799 GCA_040508685.1 Spongiibacteraceae bacterium | reverse complement strand
TGCGTTGATTCAGTTCATGCTCGATACGCATACCGGTGAGCACGGGTATCAGGAAGTGTATGTTCCGTTTGTGGTTAACGCCGAGTCTTTGCGTGGCACCGGCCAGTTGCCAAAATTCGAAGAAGACTTGTTCAAGCTGCAAGGTGAACAAGATTTTTATCTGATCCCGACTGCGGAAGTACCGGTCACGAACCTTGCGCGCGATGTGATTTTCCAAGCCAATCAACTCGGTATTGACGGCATCAAATGGGTCTGCCACACGCCGTGTTTCCGCAGCGAAGCCGGCAGCTACGGCCGCGATACGCGCGGCATGATTCGCCAGCATCAATTCGAAAAAGTGGAGTTGGTAAGACTGGTTCGTGCGCAGGATTCCGACGCGGCGCTTGAACAGCTCACTACGCACGCCGAGCGTATTCTGCAATTGCTGAATCTGCCGTATCGCAAAGTGCTGTTGTGCGGTGGCGATATGGGTTTCTCCGCGCGCCGCACTTACGATCTGGAAGTGTGGTTGCCGGGACAGAAGAAATATCGCGAGATTTCATCCTGCTCCAATTTCGGCGATTTCCAGGCGCGCCGTATGCTGGCACGCTGGCGCAATCCGGAAACCGGTAAGCCCGAATTGCTGCACACGCTGAATGGTTCCGGGTTGGCGATCGGCAGAACACTGGTTGCGATTCTGGAAAATTATCAGCAGGCGGACGGCAGTGTGGCGGTGCCCGACGTGCTGGTAAATTACATGGGTGGCGTGCGCGAACTGCGCTGAGTGCAGCTATTGATTTTTAAACGCACGATTTTAACTAGACCCTAGCCGAGCTTCGCGATGGATTATTTGCCGTTATTCACCAAAGTTCGCGCCAGCCGTTGTCTGGTGGTCGGTGGTGGCAGTATTGCACTGCGCAAAGCGCGGCTGCTCGCTCAAGCCGGCGCCCGTGTTTGCGTAGTTGCACCGCAGATCGATAAAGGTTTGATCGATCTGACCAACAGCAGCGGCGGGGAATTTTACGAACGCGCCTATCGCGGCGAGGATTTGCACGACATCGCGCTGGTTATTGCCGCTACCGACGATCAGGCGGTGAATCTGCAGGTTTCTACCGATGCGCGTGCGCGACATCTGCCGGTGAATGTGGTCGATGCGCCGGAGCTGTGTTCAGTCATTCTGCCATCGATCATCGACCGTTCGCCGATCATGATTGCGGTGTCCAGCGGTGGCCAGTCGCCGGTGCTGGTGCGGCAGTTGCGCGCCAAGCTCGAATCGCTGATCCCTTCTGCCTATGGTCGCCTCGCGGCGCTGGTCGGCAAATTTCGCGAGCAGGCCGCGCACAAATTTCCCGATATCGATGAACGTCGGCGTTTTTGGGAAGAGGTGGTCGACGGACCGATTGCCGAGATGGTGTTGGCGGGCCGGGAAAGTTTTGCCGAGACCGGGCTGACTGAACGTCTGGCCGACGATAAACCCGTTGCCAGCGGCGGTGAGGTGTATCTGGTCGGAGCGGGCCCTGGTGATCCCGATCTGTTGACCTTCAAGGCGCTGCGGCTGATGCAGAAGGCCGATGTCGTGCTGTATGACCGTTTGGTGGCCGACGAAATCGTCGATCTGTGCCGCCGCGACGCCGAACGTATGTATGTCGGCAAGGCACGTGCCGACCACGCCGTGCCGCAGCAGGAAATCAATCAGTTGCTGGTCGACCTTGCCCTGCAGGGTAAAAAAGTCCTGCGGCTGAAGGGCGGCGACCCGTTTATTTTCGGACGTGGTGGCGAGGAGATTGAACTGCTCGCCAAAAATGGCGTGCCTTTTCAGGTGGTGCCGGGCATTACCGCGGCGTCCGGGTGCGCCAGTTATGCCGGGATTCCGCTGACCCACCGTGACTACGCGCAGTCGGTGCGTTTTGTCACCGGTCACCTGCGCGACGGCACCACCAACTTGCCCTGGTCCGAATTGGTCCACTCCTCGCAAACGGTGGTGTTTTATATGGGCCTGGTCGGTCTGCCGGCGATTTGCTCACAGCTGATCGCTCACGGGCGCGCTCCCGACACACCGATTGCCCTGATTCAGCAGGGCACCACGCGGCATCAACGCGTCATCACCGGCACGCTTGCCGATATGGAGCAGCGCGTCATCGGTGCTGGGATCAAGGCGCCAACCCTGATCATCGTCGGTGAAGTCGTGCAATTACATGCGCAATTGGCCTGGTTCGAGCCGGGTGCGAGCAACGTTTAGACCGGTCTGCCGCAGGCCGCCAATCGGAAGCTGCTCACAATTTGTTACATCTGCCCTCAAGTCTTGTCTCCGCCGGACGATAATCCGGAGTAAGGAGAGACTTTTGATGGTCACGATCAGCCCCATTACGCCGGCCCCGGCGACCAAAACGGACCCCGCGCCGAAAACCACGCCGCGCGCGAACCCTGGCGCGATGAGCATTGACAAAACCGCTGTGGATGCGGAGCCAGTCAACGAACGCCGCCGCAACCCCGAACGCCGGCGCCGCTCTCGGGACGGGCGCGTCATGGATCAACGGCTCGGCGCCGAGCGCCGCAAACGTACCGTCGATATCTCCGTCTGATTTTTCTGCCCGTCTTGGGTAAGCTCGCTTCCTGTTGTTAGACGTCCTCACGGAAAACGAGCTTACCGATGTCCACTCTCTCTACCGATTTTGACTACGACCTGTTTGTGATTGGTGCCGGCTCCGGCGGCGTGCGCGCCAGCCGGATGGCCGCGTCGTATGGCGCCCGCGTCGCTGTTGCCGAAGACACCTATATGGGCGGCACCTGCGTCAATGTCGGCTG
Source organism: Spongiibacteraceae bacterium (assembly GCA_040508685.1). GTDB lineage: Bacteria > Pseudomonadota > Gammaproteobacteria > Pseudomonadales > CAMLJR01 > CAMLJR01. Next base: position 8,015 of record JBEVMI010000360.1, on the reverse strand, counting down.
TGTACCCAAAAAATTGCTGGTCTATGCGGCGCAGTTCCACGAAAGTTTTCGCGACTCGGCGGGTTTTGGCTGGCAGGTATCACCACCGGGATTCGATTGGCCGACGTTGCTCGCCAATAAAAATCGCGAGATCACACGCTTAAACGGAATTTACGAACGCCTGCTCGACGGTTCCGGCGTAAAAATCTTTTCCGGACATGCGCAACTAATCGATCCCAACACGATTAGTGTCAATGGCGAGCGCGTCACCGCCAAACATATTCTGCTGGCCACCGGCGGCTGGCCTTCAGTGCCGGAGTTTGCGGGCAGTAAACTGGCGATTACCTCCAACGAAATGTTTTTTCTCGATCGCCTGCCGCAGCGCATCGTGATTGTGGGTGGTGGTTATATCGCCGTGGAGTTCGCCGGCATCATGCATGGCCTGGGCGTCGAAACTCATCTGGTGTATCGCGGCGAACTGTTCTTGAAAACTTTCGATCGCGAACTGCGCGAACATCTGGCAGAGGAAATGCGCAGCAAGGGCGTTCATATTCATTTCAATCGCGACGTCGTGTCGATAGAAAAAAGCAGCGACGGATTGCTGACGACGCTGAAGCAGGGCGATGCGATAAAGTCCGACATCGTCATGTATGCCACGGGCCGGAAACCGCGACTCGACAATCTCGGTCTGGAAAATACTGGAGTGCAATTGACGAAATCCGGCCATATCGATGTCAGTGCGCAGTTTCAAACGGCCGAGCCGAGTATTTATTCGATTGGCGACGCCATTGGTGGCATTGAGTTGACGCCGGTAGCCCTGGCGCAGGGAATGGCGGTAGCGAAGACATTATTTTGTCAGCAGCCATCGACCGTTGATCTGTGCGACGTGCCGACGGCAATTTTCAGTCAGCCGACTTTCGCCGGTGTTGGCCACAGTGAAGAGTCCGCGCGCGAAAAATTCGAAGAGGTTGCAGTATTCACATCCCGTTTCACACCGCTCAAACATACGCTCAGCGGCAATACCGAAAAAGTGCTGATGAAACTGGTCGTCGATCAGAAAACCGATCGCGTGATTGGCGTACACATGCTTGGCGAAGAAGCGGCAGAAATTATTCAGGGGCTGGCAGTGGCGGTAAAGGCAGGCGCGACCAAGGCAGATTTCGACGCAACGTTGGGTATTCACCCAACAGCAGCGGAGGAATTTGTGACCATGCGGACTCGAACGCGGTAGTGGTTGGCTTAACGTGCCATCGACCCGCCGCGCGCTGAGCTGTTTTTCGACCATCTAAATAGCGCATCACCAGTTATTCTTCCAGATACGAATAACCATTCAGCCCCAGCGTCAACTCTTCCAGATACTGTTTCTGCACCTCTTTCGGCAACACGCTGTCGGCCAGCTTGTTGCGGTAATTCACCAGAATTTCTTTTGGATCGAAATCGACATAACGCAGCATGTCGGAAACGGTGTCGCCGTCGAGCGGGTTGATAAATTCATAGCCACCATCTGCGGTGAGTTGGACGTGCACCGAATGCGTGTCGCCGAACAGGTTGTGCATGTCGCCGAGAATTTCCTGATAGGCGCCGACCATGAACATGCCGATCAGCGGCGGCTCGCCATTGTCGTAGCGCGGCAGCGGCAGCGTCGGTTCGATACCTTCACCATCGACGTATTGATCGAGCTTGCCGTCTGAGTCGCAGGTGATGTCCTGCAGAATACCGCGCCGCTCGGGAGCCTTCTGCAAATGATTCAGCGGCAGCACTGGAAAAATCTGCTTGATCGCCCACGCATCCGGCAGCGACTGAAACAGCGAAAAATTGCAGAACACTTTATCGGCAAGCTTTTCGTTGAGTTCATCGAGTATTTCGTTGTGCACGCCCGGATTGGTTTTCAGGATTTCGCGCACGCGGAAGCAAATGGCGAAATACAGTTCCTCGACCCGTGCCCACTGTTCCAGGGGCAGCTGGCCCAGCGTGAACATGTTTTTCGCTTCGCTGAGGTTGTAGACCGCATCGTGGTAGGTTTCCAGCGCGGTGCGGCGCGAGATGGCGACGTAGCTGCCCCACAGATCCTGCAGGATTTGCGGATCGTCATCGCCGGGTTCCGTGGGCTGTGCCGCGCCCGGCGCTTCCTCGATTTCGATGACATTCACCATCAGCACCGCGTGATGTGCAGTGAGCGCGCGGCCCGATTCGGAAATGATATTGGGGTGCGGCAGGTCTTTTTCGTTGCAGATGTCGGCGATGGCGGCGACGACCTTGTTGGCGTATTCCTGCATCGAATAATTGGTCGAACAGTTCGAGCGCGAGTTGGTGCCCTCGTAATCGACACCGAGGCCGCCGCCGACGTCGACCCATTCGATCGGCACCCCGAGCTGGCGCAGCTCGGCGAAATAACGGGCGCACTCGCGCAGCGCGCGCTGGATGTCGCGGATATTCGCCAGCTGCGAGCCGAGGTGGTAGTGAATCAGTTGCAGTGCGTCGAGCTGATCAGCGGCCCGCAGCGTGTTGATCATCGCCAGAATTTGCGTGGCAGAGAGGCCGAATTTGGATTTTTCACCGCCGGAGTTCTGCCACAGTCCCTTGCCGACCGATGCCAGCCGGACGCGCACACCGAGGCGCGGCGCGACATCCATCTTGCGTGCTTCGTCCAGCACCAGCTGCAGCTCGGATTGTTTTTCGATGACGATAAACACTTCGTGGCCGAGTTGTTCGCCGATCAGCGCGGTGCGGATATATTCGCGATCCTTGTAACCGTTGCAGACGATCACCGAACCCGGCCGTGCCACCGCCAGCACTGCCATTAATTCCGGTTTTGAGCCGGCTTCCAGCCCGAAACGATCGCGGCCGCCGTATTTCAATAATTGCTCGACGACGTGGCGCTGCTGATTGACCTTGATCGGATAGACCGCGCGGTAATTGCCCTGGAAGTTGTACCGTTCCTTGGCGTTGATAAAGGCATTGCAAAGGTTGTCGATGCGGTCGTGCAGGATGTCGTTAAAACGCACCAGCAGTGGCAGGGTCAGCCCGCGCGCCTCCATCTCGGCGACCAGTTGCGGCAGACGCACGGTAAATTGCGGACGGTCAGGATCAGGGCGTGCGATCAATTCACCGTCCGTGTTGACGTCAAAATAACCTTCACTCCATTGCGCGATGTTGTACAGCTCGCGGGCGTCGTCGATGGTCCATGTCATAAAATTTCCCCTGACAAACTGAATTCAATAAAGCAAATAACGCTGCCGCATTTGCACGAAGTCGTACAGCGCGCCGCTCCAGCTCAGTGCAATCGCACGCGGATCTTCGCCGCATTGAATCGCGTTGACCACCGCGCGCGACTCGATCATGCCGGTGATGGCCTGCAGATCAAAACGCTCCGGATAGAGCTGGTGCAATGTACTGGCGAGTTCAATGCCGAGCAATGGCGCACCCCGGCAATATTCCGCTGGCGAAGGTAACGCGTGGGACCCACGCCATCAACCCTCGGTGTGCCAACCATTTCAAAGGGTTTTTGGTACCCGACCAAAGCTGACATTGTGCAGCGATTCACTGCCCGTAGCGGGGTGGCGGTCCTGGAACTACCGCACAGCGGGGCAAGGTGGCTGGAACTTTTACCGAGTTTTTCTGTTTTACCTGGGTAGGACCGGATGGCCATGCTGATATGTCCGGCATATCCGATCCGTTAGATGGTCTGCGGTTCGAGGTGTCCGCTGCGTTTTCAGGGGATCTGCGGGGCGCGTTCCGGGTATTTTCAGGAGGTTGGATTGATGACAGGGGCTGCGATGAAAGGGAGAGAAACGCGGGTGTTACCAGTTCCGCCAGTGCCAGCCGCAACCACGCAGTGGGCTCTGTTCCTCGATGTCGATGGCACCTTGTTGGAGTTCGCGGCCAAGCCTGACGCCGTGCAGGTGCCCGCGGGTCTGGTTTCATTGCTGTTGCGCCTGCAACATCGTCTCCATGGTGCGCTGGCCTTGATCAGCGGCCGGCGTCTCGCCTCGCTGGATAATCTGTTCAAGCCGCTGGCGTTGCCCGCCGCCGGATTGCACGGCTTCGAGTGTCGCGATGCCCGCGGTGTATTGCAGCGGGCGCCAATCGATGATGATTTCGTGATGCTCATGCAGCGCCACGGTCGCGATATCGCCGAACGTTTTCCCGGTGTGCTGGTCGAGGACAAACAATTTTCGATTGCTTTTCACTACGATCCAATGTCGGCGCAACAGGCCTCACTGCAGCGCGAGTTGATACCTGTTGCGCAGCAGCTTGGTTTTGAATTGCTCGCCGGCCACAATCTGTTGGAGCTGAAACCTGCGAATGTCAACAAGGGCAAGGCACTGCTTGCCTTTTTGGAGGAGCCGCCATTCGCCGGACGCGTGCCGATATTTCTCGGCGACGATGTTACCGACGAACACGCGTTGCGCGCCGTGCGCGAGCATGGCGGTATGGCGATTCAAGTGGCCGATCGCATAACCAGCGTGGCGCAATTTGGTTTGCCCGATTCACGCGCGGTATTGCAATGGCTGCAGCACTGGGAGGAGCAATTCCTGTGATAAACAATCCGAAGCCTTTCTCTGATGACAATACGATAAATAGCGAAACGATCGACAGCGAGACTCTCGGTAGTAAAACCAGCAGGGTTACAAACAATGCCAGTCTCGAACTGGGCCTCGTCGGCAATGGCAGCCTCGCCGTATTGCTCGATGCCCAGGCGCGCATGGTGTGGGGTTGTTTTCCGGATTTTCATGGCGATCCCTGCTTTTGCGAATTGCTGTCGCCTAAAACAATGGGTGGTGTATGGGCGTTTGAAATCGAGGATTTCGCGCACGCCGAACAATACTACCTGCCCAATACAGCGGTGCTGGTGACCCGCCTTTATGACCAACATGGCGGTATCGCCGAAATTACCGACTTTGCACCACGCTACAAACAATACGATCGCATTTTTCATCCGATGATGTTGGTGCGACAGCTTAAACCGATCGCCGGCGTGCCGCGTTTGCGCATGCGTCTGGAACCGTTGTGCAATCACGGCGCAAGCAAGCCTGAACGCATGCGCGGCAGCAATCACGTGCGTTTCCTGCTGAATGATCTGGTGCTGCGGCTGACATCGGATTTGCCGCTGCCTCATGTCGAACGCGACCTGCCATTTGTGTTGCAGCAGCCTTTGCATTTTGTGTTGGGTCCGGACGAATCCCTTGCCACCAGCATCAGCGGGTTTGTCAGCGAAGCACTGGACCGCACCCGCGATTACTGGTGGGAATGGGTGCGCTATCTATCGATTCCATTTGAATGGCAGGAGGTGGTCATTCGCGCGGCGATCACGCTGAAATTATGCCAGTCCGAAGCGACCGGCGGCATTATCGCTGCAGTGACAACATCGATCCCGGAGGCGAAAGATACAGAACGCAACTGGGATTACCGCTTCTGCTGGCTGCGCGACGCAACTTTCGTTGTACGCGCGCTGAATCGCCTCGGCGCCACGCGCAGTATGGAAGAATATCTGCGCTATCTGTCGACCCTGGCGCTGGCCGACGACGTAGTCGGTCCTGTGTTCGGTATTACCTTCGAGCATGAGCTGCACGAAAGTATTGCCGAGGCGCTTGCAGGTTACCGCGGCATGGGTCCGGTGCGGATCGGCAACGATGCATGGCGGCAGGTGCAGCACGATGCCTACGGCAGCGTGATTCTTGCCACCGCACAATTATTTTTTGATAAACGCATTGAGCTGCGCGATCCGCAGGAAGTATTTCGTCGGTTGGAGCCGCTGGGATTCAGCGCGGCACGATTGGTCGATACGCCCGATGCGGGTCCGTGGGAATTTCGCGGCCTCATGCAGGTGCATACGCATTCGGCAGTCATGTGCTGGGCGGCTTGCGATCGGCTCGCGCGTATTGCCGCGCAGGTAGCGTTGCCGGAGCGAGAAAATTACTGGCGCAAAGAAGCGCAGCGTCTGCACGCGCTGATCTGCCAGCGCGCATTTCGTCCCGAACTGGGCCACTTCGTTGCCGCTTTCGACAGCGATCTGATCGACGCCAGTTTGTTGCTGCTGGTCGATGTGGGTTTCCTTCAGTCGGACGACCCGCGTTTTGCACCGACGGTGAATGCCGTTGGCAAACAGCTGAAGCGCGGCAATTATCTGTTTCGCTACGATATCGCCGATGATTTCGGCACGCCGGAAAACAGTTTTACGCTATGCACGTTCTGGTACATCGATGCGTTGATAACGATCGGTCGCCGCGATGAGGCACGCGCGTTGTTTGAAAACCTGCTGCAACAACGTACCGCGCTGGGATTGTTGTCCGAGGATATCGATCCGAACACTGGCGAGCTGTGGGGCAATTTTCCCCAAACTTACTCGATGGTCGGCCTGATCAATTCGGCGATGCGATTGTCGCGCCCCTGGGAGAATGCATTTTGACGCGCCTGGTCGTCGTGTCCAATCGCGTGCCAAACCGGCACGAGACGCAGGTCGGCGGTCTCGCGACGGCGATGCTGTCGGCATTGTCGGAGCGAGGCGGTATCTGGTTTGGCTGGAGCGGGGAAATCGCTGCCGCCGAAGAACCGTCGACGCCAATCAAAACAGAAAAACACGAAGGTATTGTGTACGCGCGCGTCGATCTGACACAGCAGGATCACGATGATTATTACGCCGGATTTTCCAATCGTGTGTTGTGGCCGCTGTTTCACTACCGCCCGGATCTGGTCGATTTTCAGCGCGAGAGCTGGGCTGGCTACCAGCGCGTCAATGTATTGTTTGCGACCCGATTAATCGAAGTCATCGTCCCCGGCGATATCATCTGGATTCACGATTACCACATGATCCCGCTCGCCCATGAGTTGCGCAAACTGGGTGTGCGGAATCGCATCGGTTTTTTCCTGCATATTCCATTGCCGCCGGTGGAATTGCTGCGCACGCTGCCGTGTCACGAAGAGTTGATGGGCTGCTTTCAGGCATTCGATCTGGTCGGCTTCCAGACCGATTCCGACGCGACCGCGTTGCGCGATTACTACCTGCAAGTTTTCGGCGCGCGCTGTCTTTACGACACTTGGCTGCGGATGCCGGATGGTCGTCGTTTTGATACCGGTACTTTCCCGATCAGCATCGATGTCAACACGATCGAAAAACTGGCGAGCAAGACGGAAACTTTGCCGGCAATCGATCGGCTGCGCAGCAGTCTCACCGGTCGCGCGTTGATGATTGGTGTCGACCGGCTCGATTATTCCAAAGGTCTGCCCGCACGCTTCGAGGCATTCGGACGCCTGCTCGAAAACAATCGCGGATTGCAGGGCAAGGTGACGCTGCTGCAGATCGCTCCGCCCAGTCGCGAAGCGGTGAAGGAATATCAGCAGATTCGCGCCGAGCTGGAGCAGATGGCGGGGCATATCAACGGCCTTTACGCAGCACCCGACTGGATTCCAATTCGTTACATCAATCGCTCGTTTCCGCATTCGCTGCTGACGGGATATTACCGCGCCGCGCAGGTGGCACTGGTGACGCCGCTGCGCGACGGCATGAATCTGGTAGCGAAGGAATACGTTGCCAGTCAGGATCCCGATGATCCCGGCGTACTGGTGTTATCGCGCTTTGCCGGTGCCGCCTGCGAAATGACCGCGGCCCTGCAGGTAAACCCGTTCGATCAGGACGAGATTGCCGAAGCGATGGCGCGGGCACTGAGCATGAGTCGCGCCGAACGCCGCGTGCGCTGGAAAATATTGATTGATCAGCTGCATGAACACGATATCAATCGCTGGCGCGAAAACTTCCTCGATCACCTCGCCGAACGCAAATTGCTGGCGGCACCCATTCGCGAGCGAATCCGTATTGGCATGCGTTAAACGCACTCCGGGTTCGCCGATAGCGGCAATCGACTCCACGCCATGATTGACTAGCGCCCCTTCCAGTGCGGTTTACGTTTTTCGACGAAGGCCCGCACGCCTTCGATTGAATCTTCAGCCGTTTCCCAACGCGCGAATTGCGGATAATTTTTCTGGTTGCGCATCGCATCGTCGAGCGACACTTCATCAAGGCCGCGATACACGGTTTC
>JBEVMI010000340.1:0-7283 GCA_040508685.1 Spongiibacteraceae bacterium | reverse complement strand
AAAAATAGTTCGAGCAAGGATTTCGCGCTCTTCTGCAGAATTTGGCCAATTTATTCCGCCAGTTTCTGGAAAGTATGTTGCGTTGAAGATATCGATATTCTTCATATGCACCCTAACAGTCTGTTAATGAGGCCGGCGGCCTCATAATAATTATTAGCGGGCATGCTTTTCTATTTTTTGGGCGGCGTTGCATTGGCGGTCAATCCATTGATTCTTGAGGGGATATATTTCGGTCCAACGACAGCCTTCCGAAATATGAAGCATGATTCAAGCACAGCCGGGGGAAATCTTCCAATTAAAGGGGTAAGTCAGCTGGCACTCACATTTCCCGAGGCAGACGCGAACGGCTTCCAGTGTGTCGCCCGTAAATGCGCTAATCACCCGCCCTACTGGACCTGATGTACTATCCACCGTCCCCTGCAGAACCATCAGCAGCCAATAATCACCGCAAAGAAAAAAGCGAATGTCGAAACAATCAGCAGCAAGCGGTGAGGAAAGCGCCGGCGGGATATTTGCGCCGCTTGGGCATCTCACCTTTCGCAATATGTGGATCAGCAGCACGGTCACCTATGCCGGCAGCCTCGTGCAAAGCGTGGCGGCGGCGTGGGTCATGGCCGACATTGCGTCGGCGGATTACGTCGCCCTGGTGCAGACCGCGACTTTTCTGCCGATGGCGCTGTTCGCGCTGCCGGCGGGTGCGATCGCCGATATCTACGATCGTCGCAAAGTGCAAATGGCGTTCTTTTCGCTGTCGATGATTGCTGCCGTGTTGATGACAGCGGCTTCCGCGCTGGGATGGATCACACCGTGGATATTGCTGGCCCTGTGTTTTCTGGTTGGCACCGGCGGTGCCCTGTCCGCGCCGGCGCGGGGCGCGTCGGTGGGTGAGCAGGTACCCCCGGCGCTGATGGCGCAGGCGGTCGCGCTCAACAACATCAGTTACAACCTGGCCCGCAGTATTGGTCCCGCGCTAGGCGGGATACTCGTCGCCGCGTTTGGCGCGACCACGGCGTTCGCCCTCAACGCCCTGTCTCATCTGCCGACGCTGGAATCGTTGCGCCGCTGGAATCGGGTCGCCGAGATATCGCGCATGCCACCGGAAAGTTTTTTGCGTTCGATCAGTTCCGGGCTGCGTTATATCGTCCACCTGCAATCGGTTCGCCGCACCATCCTGCGTGCATTCGTGATCTGCTTTATAGGCGCGGCATTGCAATCGTTGCTGCCCTTGATCGCGCGCGATTTGTTGGGCGGCGATGCAAAAGTTTTTGGCCTGATGCTCGGCTGCTTCGGCGTCGGGGCGGTGTCGGGCATCTTTGTCCTGCAGCTCACGCGTGAAGTTCTCGGCAATGAAACCACCATGCGCCTGTGCTCCGTGGTGTTGGCGGCCTGCCTGGCAATCCTCGCCCTGAGCAGCAGCATGCTGCTGGATTTTGTGGTGCTGCTGATCGCGGGTATGGCGTGGATGATCACCACGACCTTGATCAGTATCACCGTGCAACTGTTCGTACCGCGCTGGGTGATGGGCCGCGCGATAGCGACTTCCACCGCAGCGATTTCACTCGGCATCTCGCTGGGGGCATGGTTCTGGGGTGTAGTGGCCCACCAGCACGGCGTCGTTGTGACGTTTCAGTTGGCGGCGCTGGCAATGCTGGTTTCGCTGTTATTGGGTCGCTACCTGCCCATCCCCGATCGCTCAGCATCGACGGAAGTGGATGAAAAAATTCTCACCGATCCCGACGTGGCGCTCGGCATCAGCGGTCGCAGCGGCCCCATCGGTATTGAGCTGCAATACTTCATACCGGCGGAAAAGGCGCGCGATTTTTATAATCTGATGCGCGAAATGCAACGCATGCGTTTACGCAACGGTGCGTATGACTGGTCGATTTCGCGCAATATCGCCGACCCCGATTTGTGGCTGGAACGTTTTAGCTGCCCGACGTGGGACGACTATTTGCGGCTGAGAAATCGCCGCACGGTGGAGGACGCCGCCTTGCAGAATCGCGCCCACGAAATGCATATCGGCATCGAGCCCATCAAAGTGCGGCGCTGGCTGGAACGCCCCTTTGGCTCCGTGCGCTGGCGTCAGGAGGCCCCGGACCGCGGCGATGAAACGCTGCGCATCCAGAGCTAATCACAACGTCCTCGCATTGCTGGCCTCCTTCACATCTGCCGCGCTTACATTTCTCCAGCCTGCCGCACTTACATTTCTCCAGAAAGTCGCGCCGGCAAATGTTCGATGGCGTCTTCGATAATTTCCAATGCGTGCTTGCAGTCTTCGCGGTCGGCACTGCCGCCGAGGCAGACACGCACGGCTTCCGGCGCGGCGCCGGAAACGGTGAACGTATCCGACACCACCACACCAACGCCATGCGTGCGCAAATGGGTTGCGAATTCGATGCGGCTCCACGGCTCGGGGACGGTCAGCCATAAATGAAAGGCTTCGGGTTTGGCGATGTAATGTGCGCCACGCAAAATTTCCGCAGCCATTTGCTGGCGAAAGCGCGATTCTTCACGAATCGCCAGCGTCGCCATTTTTACGGTGCCATCCTCCAGCCAGCGCGATGCGAGCCGCACCATGAACGGCGAGGCCATTACCGCTGTCGTGCGCAATGTCGCCGAGAGTCGTGCGGTGTAGCGGCCATTCGGCAAGGCGAGATACGCGATGCGCAAACCGGCGCCGAGGCATTTCGAAAATCCCGCGATATAAAACGTCAGCTCCGGCGCGAGTGCCGCCAGCGACTGCGGTCGTTGTGTCGGCAGGCAACCGTAGGCGTCGTCTTCGATGATCGGCACGCTGTAACGGCGCGCGATCTCGACAATCGCTTCGCGCCGCGCCTGCGACATCGTTGCAGTGGTCGGATTTAATAAGGTCGGATTGCAGTACAACGCTTTCGGCAAATCGGCTGCGCACAATGCGCCGAAAGCTTCCGGGTCGATGCCTTCGTCATCGGCGGGCAAACCCACCAGACGAATGCCCAATTGCGCGGCCAGCCCTTTGATGCCGGGATAAGTGATCGCCTCGCAGGCGATGCTGTCACCGGGACGCGCCAGCGCGGTGAACAGCGCCAGCAACGTGTCCTGAATACCGGGGCATACCAGCACGCGCGCAGCGGTGACATCCGGTACATGGCGCGACAACCAGGTCGCGCCGATTTCGCGATCCTCGTAACTGCCGCCAAATTCCTGATAACGCAGCAGCGCATACGGATCGACCTCATCGGCGAGACTCAGCACACCCTGCCGCAGGCGCGCGATCAAAACGCGATCCTGCGGCTCGGGCGGCATGTTCATCGTCATGTCGAGTTGATTCGCAGGGCCGGGACGCCGCACCGGCGTATTCACCATGTCACGCACGAAGGTGCCACTGCCGGCACGCGCTTCGAGCAGGCCGCGCTGTTGCGCTTCGGCGTACCCGCGCGCGACGGTCGTGAAATTCAGATCGAGTGCGGTCGCGAGGGAGCGCAATGTCGGCAATTTTTGATTGGCGGCGAGTTTGCCGGTCTGGATGTCTTCGGCAATCGCCTCGGCGATGGCGATATAGGCCGGCTTGCGACTGTTGCGAATGGCTGCAGCCCAGCGGCTGGGATAGTTGGAGGACATGCGAAAAACCTTGCGGCAAATGGATGAGGGACTCTGGTCACTGCCCTGTCTTATGCATGCTTATGCATGTTGCATACCGCGCCAAACTTGATTGCATAATTTTTGTAATTGATCGTATTTAAGTTGTTGCGTTTCCGGTCCTTACCGCCCTGCCGCGTAACCACCCCCGATAAAACACCGCAAATACAATGCAAATCCGATAGCAACACTGCCCAATGCGGTGCACACAGCGCGCCATCAGCGTGCAAAGTTGATCGCATTTTCGTGCAACAGTTTTTGCACGCGACGGATCGCGTCAGCGCTCACACTTCGGCCCCAAAAATAAAACTTCAACCAATACAAAAATGTCTCGCAATGATCGGATTTTGATCGCATGTGCTGCGCGACAACTGGCATCCACGTTGCAAATTCGCTCTCGCCGCACCATCGGCGCACCACGTGATGACAGTGCTCGATGACAGCGCTCAGAAAACCTTTCACCCAGGAGAGCACCCATGCCAGCTGTTAATTACCCCATGCACAAGAAAGGCGATTTTTTTGTCGACTACGAAGAAAAAGTTTTTGAAGACGTCAAAGCCGAACCCGGCGAAAAAGCGCTGGTGACCTTTCATACCGTCGCGTTCGAAGGTTCGATCGGTCTCGTGAATTTGTTGCAGGCGAAACGTTTGCAGCGCAAGGGTTTTGAAACCTCGGTGTTGTTGTACGGCCCCGGCGTCACGCTCGGCATTCAGCGCGGCTTCCCCACCATCGGCGACGAGGCTTTCCCCGGGCATCAGAATTTCAACAATCAATTGCAGGCATTCATGTCCGAAGGCGGCAAAGCCTACGCGTGTCGTTTTGCGTTACAGGCGCTGTATGGCCACGGCGAAGCATCGTTGCAGGAAGGCATTCGTCCGATCAATCCGCTCGACGTGCTCGACCTGATTTTGCTGCACCGCAAGGCGGACGCATTCATTCTCGATACGTGGACGTTGTAGCGCTCAAGAGCCCTCACCCCGACCCTCTCCCGCGGGGAGAGGGAGCAACCATCGGATAAAGCGAATCATCATGAGTTCTGCACGTGTGATTAAAGTTGCGGCCGCGCAATTGTCCCCTGTCCTCCCCGGACAATCGGACAACAGTCGCGACGGCACCATTGCCAAAGTCGTGGCGGCGATTGCGGAAGCTGCGCGTTGCGGTGCGCAGCTGATCGTGTTTCCGGAAACGGTGGTGCCGTATTACCCGTATTTTTCATTCATCACGCCCGCGGTGACGATGGGCGCAGAACATCTGAAACTTTACGAGCAGGCGGTGACGGTGCCGAGCGCGGCTACGGATGCCGTTGCCGCAGCGGCAAAAAAATATGGCGTTGTCGTCGTGCTCGGCGTTAATGAACGCGATCACGGCTCGCTCTACAACGCGCAGTTGATTTTCGATGCCAGCGGCGAACTGTTATTGAAGCGCAGAAAAATCACGCCGACTTATCACGAGCGCATGGTGTGGGGTCAGGGTGACGGCAGTGGTTTGAAAGTCGTCGACAGCGCCGTCGGTCGTGTCGGTGCGCTGGCATGCTGGGAACACTACAACCCGCTCGCGCGTTACAGCCTGATGGCGCAACACGAAGAAATTCACTGCAGCCAGTTTCCCGGCTCGCTGGTGGGACCGATTTTCGCCGAGCAGATGGAAATCACGATGCGTCATCACGCGCTCGAATCCGGCTGTTTTGTCGTCAATGCCACGGCGTGGCTCACCGAAACCCAAATTATTTCCATCACGGCCGATCCGGCGCTGCAAAAAGCGCTGCGTGGCGGCTGTTACACCGCGATCATTTCGCCGGAAGGCAAACATCTGTGCGAACCGCTGCGCGAAGGCGAAGGTTTGATCTTCGCGGAGCTCGATTTTGCGCTGATCACCAAACGCAAACGCATGATGGATTCGGTCGGACATTACGCACGACCTGAATTGTTGTCGCTGCTGCTCGACGATCGTGCAACCGCAACGATGAGCACAAGAATGGCTGCGACCGATTCCATCAGCCCAACGCATTTTTCCAACGCAATCGAACCTGAACTTTCACGGAGTGTTCCGCATGAACCAGTCCGCTTCCCCCCCGCTGACATCACGGAAAGATCAGGCACCGACCCAACAACTGATCACCGAAATTCAATCGCGCGGCTTACGTCTGGTTGATGTCGATGCCGGCGCGCCATCGCGGCGCGGTGGCGCGGGACCGTCCGACCACAAGGCAATTACCATCGACGGCCATACCGTGATGGTACCGGTGCACACACATACCGCGGCGAGCTCGCCTTTTTCCTTAAGAAGAGGAGAGATCGAAGCGGTGCAAATCGACGACGACGGCGCCGCCTTGTTGCGCGATGGTGTCGCCATCGGTCGCGTCACTTTTCCACAGGCACCGAATTTTTATCAGCGCCAAACGGCCGACGGCATTCCGTACGGAAAAATTGCGCAGTTGCACGGCGCCGATGTGCTGGCGACAACGGTGTTGCAAACCTGCATTCGTTACGGGCGCCGCAGCACGTCGTGTCAGTTCTGCGCGATCGGCGAATCGCTGAAAGCGGGCACCACCATCAATCGCAAATTGCCGGAGCATCTCGCCGAAGTCGCACGCGCCGCCGTCGAACTCGACGGCGTCAAACATATGGTGATGACCACCGGCACGCCGAACTTCACCGACCGCGGCGCGGCGATCCTGTGCGAAAGCGCGGCGGCCGTGAAAGCGGTCGTCGACCTGCCGATTCAGGCGCAGTGTGAACCGCCGGATGATCCGGCCTGGTTTCAGCGCCTGAAAGATGCCGGCGTCGACAGTCTCGGCATGCATCTTGAAGCGGTTACCCCGGAGGTGCGCGCGCGCATCATGCCGGGCAAGGCCGAAGTCACGCTCGATCAATATATGACGGCATTTGCCGACGCGGTTGCGGTGTTCGGTCGCGGCCAGGTCAGCACTTACATTCTCGCGGGGCTCGGCGACAGTGCCGCAGCCATTCTCGACATGTGCGAAAAACTGATCGCACTCGGCGTGTATCCATTCGTGGTGCCATTCGTACCGAATTCGAATACGCCACTCGCCGATCATCCGGCGCCTGCTGCCGATTTCATGCGCACCATTCTGCAACCGCTCGGTGCGATGCTGGGCGAAGCGGAGATGCGTTCGCGCGATATCAAGGCGGGCTGCGGCCGTTGTGGTGCGTGCTCAACGCTGTCGACATACGAATAGGCCACAGACGAATTGATAAAGGCCGACGACAAGGCCAACACCCGTGATAAGGAAAGTGCCATGACTTCGTTTCGATTTTATCCCGGCGAATACCGCATCCGGCCGGTAAATGCCGACTGGGAATTGCAGGGCTGCGCGGCATTGCGGCGCGCCGTGTTCTGCGACGAGCAAGGCCTATTTCAAGACGATGACAGCGACGCCATCGACCCCAACGCGCTGCATATCGCCGCGCTGGGCTGCGTGTTGGCGCAACCGGAACAGGTGGTCGGCACCGTGCGCATTCACGAATCTCAGCCAGGAATTCAGCCGGGAGTATGGATGGGCTCGCGACTTGCGGTGCACAACGATTTTCGCTGTGACCACGCGCTCGGCCACAAATTGATTCGCCACGCCGTGCGTCTTGCCCACGCGCGCGGCTGCCACCAGTTTTTCGCGCACGTGCAAATCAAAAATGCACCGCTGTTCC
>JBEVMI010000324.1:0-3164 GCA_040508685.1 Spongiibacteraceae bacterium | reverse complement strand
TGCTAACGTTGACGCGCGCTGATCCCGCAGCATGGCCGCCACTCGCCGTCATTCATATCAACCACCAATTGAATCCGCGCGCGCAGTTGTGGGCATCGCATGTCGAAGCGCTGTGTGCCGCGTGGTCGATTCCCTGCACGATTAAAAATGTTGAGGTCAGCGACATCGCGCTTTACGGCGTTGAAGCCGCAGCGCGGTTGCAACGTTATGACGCATTTGCCGAAACCGTCGGCGCGCATGAATTGCTGTTGCAGGCACACCATCGCGATGATCAGATCGAAACGCTGCTGTTGCGGCTGCTGCGTGGCAGTGGGCTGGCGGGATTGCGTTCGATTCCGGTGTCGCGGCCACTGGGGCAGGCATGGTTGCTGCGACCGTGGCTCGATCGTAGCCGCGCTGAAATTATCGA
This sequence comes from Spongiibacteraceae bacterium, assembly GCA_040508685.1. Lineage (GTDB taxonomy): Bacteria > Pseudomonadota > Gammaproteobacteria > Pseudomonadales > CAMLJR01 > CAMLJR01. Next base: position 2,755 of record JBEVMI010000324.1, on the reverse strand, counting down.
CTATGCGCAGGCGCAGGGTCTGCAGTGGATCGAGGACGACAGTAATGCCGATGCGCGGTATGACCGCAATTTTTTGCGTCAGCGTGTGTTGCCGCTGCTCGCCGAACGCTGGCCGGCATATCGCGACACTTTGTCCCGCGTTGTCACCCAGAGCGGCGAGGCCGAGGCGCTGGTGCAGGAAATCGCTGCCATGGATTGGCAGGCGCTCGACGACGGAGGCGAGGGGTTAGCGATCGCCGGACTACAAGCTTTGTCGCCGCTGCGTCAACGTCAGGTGCTGCGTTTCTGGCTGCGGCGTCAACAGTTGCCGACGCCGAGTCGCGCTCAACTGGAGAGTGTCGTCGGAATACTGGCGGCCGCAGTTGATGCCGAACCCTGCGTCGGCTGGCCCGGCGTTGAGGTGCGGCGGTTTCACTCGCGCCTGTACGCGATGGCACCGCTGCCGCCAATCGCCACCGATTTCGATCTGCCGTGGTCACCACCGCTAACGACCCTGCATTTGCCGGCGGGGTACGGCAGCCTGCAGGCCGTCGCGGCGGTGGGCGCCGGTCTGCGCACCGACCGCCGCTACCACGTGCGCAATCGGCGTGGCGGCGAGCGCTGCCATCCCGCGGCGCGCGAACATTCGCAATCACTGAAAAAGTTGTTGCAGGAAGCCGGGTTGGCACCCTGGTGGCGCGAGCGTGTGCCACTGATCTATTGCGACGATGAGCTCGCTGCAGTGGGGGATCTCTGGATCTGCCGCGGCTTTGCGGCGGCGCCGCAAACACCGGGCTGGCAACCGCGCTGGCAGCGCCCGCCAGTCGCCTGACGCATTTGTATCTTGCAGGGTCGGCCAGGCAAGCGCGTCCGGTGTCATATTGCGGGACACTTCAGATTGAGGCGACAGGGCCTTTTTGTTAAGCTGACCCCCCATCTTGAGGGGCCTTTTTCGCAGTAAGCGCGCCCCGTCCTGATTTAGACACCACTTCATTTTCTCGATCAAAAGGCTATACATGGCGACCCGTTTTATTTTCGTCACCGGTGGCGTTGTTTCCTCGTTGGGCAAAGGCATCGCGTCTGCGTCATTGGGCGCCATTCTTGAAGCGCGCGGGCTGCGCGTCACGATGCTCAAGCTCGATCCGTATATCAACGTCGATCCCGGCACGATGAGCCCGTTCCAGCACGGCGAGGTCTTCGTAACCGACGACGGCGCCGAAACCGACCTCGATCTCGGCCACTACGAACGTTTTTTGCGCGTAAAAATGTCGCGCCGCAATGCGTTCACTACCGGCCGTGTTTACGAAACGGTGTTGCGCAAGGAGCGCCGCGGCGATTATCTCGGCGGCACCGTGCAGGTGATTCCACATATCACCGATGAAATCAAACGCCGTGTTGTCGAAGGCGCGGGCGATGCCGACATCGCCATCGTCGAAATTGGCGGCACCATTGGCGACATCGAAGGTCTGCCGTTTTTTGAAGCCGCGCGCCAGTTAAAGCTTGAGCTTGGCTCCAGTCGCGCGATGCTGATGCACCTGACCCTGGTGCCGTATATCGCCACGGCCGGCGAAACCAAAACCAAACCGACACAGCACTCCGTCAAAGAATTGCGTTCGATCGGTTTGCAGCCGGACATTCTACTGTGTCGCTCCGATCACGAAATCGATCAGGCGTCGCTGAAAAAAATTGCGCTGTTTACCAACGTCGAAGAACGCGCCGTGATTCCACTTCCCGATATGGACACGATTTACCGCATTCCGACCATGCTGCAACAGCAGGGGCTCGACAATTTCGTCGTCGAACGTTTCGGCCTGCAATGTCCGCCCGCCGATTTGTCGGAGTGGAATCGTGTCATCGACGGCGAAATGAATCCGCATGCGGAAGTGAATATCGCCATGGTCGGCAAATACACCGACCTTATCGACGCGTACAAGTCGGTCAACGAAGCGCTTAAACACGCGGGTATTCAATTGCATGTGCGCGTGAAAATCGATTACATCGATTCCGAGACCATCATGGATAACGGCGTCGGTTGCCTTGAAGGCAAGGATGGCATCCTGGTGCCAGGCGGTTTTGGCGTGCGCGGTGTGGAAGGAAAAATCGCCGCAGTAAAATACGCGCGCGAAAATCGTATTCCCTATTTTGGTATCTGCCTCGGCATGCAGGTCGCGGTAATCGAGTTCGCGCGCGATCTCGCCGGCCTCAAAGATGCAAACAGTACCGAATTCGACAAGAAAACGCCGCATCCGGTGGTCGCATTGATCACCGAATGGGTGAACGCTGAAGGGCAAACCGAGCAGCGTAATGAGACGTCCGATCTGGGCGGTACGATGCGGCTGGGATTGCAGGAGTGCCATCTGGTCGAAGGCACGCAGGCGAAAAAGTGTTATAGCAATGACGTCATCAGCGAACGTCATCGCCACCGCTACGAAGTCAACAACAATTACGTTGATCGGTTACAGCAGGCAGGTCTGCGTATCGGTGGTTGGTCGGCCGACGATACGCTGGTGGAGATGGTCGAGATTCCGGATCACCCGTGGTTTGTCGGTTGTCAGTTCCATCCGGAATTTACTTCGGCACCGCGCGAAGGCCATCCATTGTTCAAGGGTTTTATCGGTGCGGCCTTCGAACACGCCAAGAAGGTGAGAGCATGACTGTTGCGCAACGCGTGATCGAGCTCGGTGCCATTCGTATGGGCAATGATTTGCCCTTCGTGTTGTTCGGCGGCATGAATGTGCTGGAATCGCGCGATATGGCGATGCAGGTGGCCGAACAC
>JBEVMI010000306.1:0-3430 GCA_040508685.1 Spongiibacteraceae bacterium | reverse complement strand
CTGTTGCACGCAATATGATCGCAAATTCATGCATGGATATTTTTCGATTTAGATCGCGAAAGACATGCTCGAAGTATTTACGTTGGGCAGGCTTTAACAAACTGGCAATATCGTCGAAGTTTACACTCTTGACTATTTTGCTCATCTTGCTCCCCTCAAAGCTGCGACAGGATCCTTATCAGTCCCGAATCAGACTCCAAAATGGCCACCACCGTTCACGTGAATAATTTGGCCAGTGATAAAAGATGCATCTTCGCTTGCTAGAAATACATACGCCGGAGCAACTTCTGCCGGCTGGCCCGGTCTGCCCAGCAATGTATTCTGACCAAATTCATGAACTTGCTCGGCAGAGAAACTGGCGGGGATCAGCGGAGTCCATATGGGCCCAGGCGCAACTTCATTCACGCGAATTTTTTGGGGGCCTAATGCTTTCGCCATCGACAATGTAAATGCCTGGATGGCCCCCTTGGTTGCCGAATAGTCGATTAGCTCGGGCTTACCCTCAAAGCTGGTGACCGAGCCGGTATTAATTATGACGCCGCCCTCGCGGAGATGCGGCAGTGCCGATTGGGTGAGAAAAAAATATCCAAAAATATTGGTTTGGAATGTCTGGCGTAGTTGTTCTTCCGGAATATCGGTTAACGACTTTTGCACATGTTGTTCGGCCGCGTTGTTCACCAAGATATCTATTGGCCCTAAAGTCTTAACGACTTTTTCTACCGCCTGGGCACAAAACCTTTTGTTCCCAATATCACCGGCTACAGCTAATGCGTCCTGACCTTCGCTTTCGATTAGCGCTACCGTTGCCTCTGCATCCGCGTGCTCATCCTTGTACAAAATTGCGACAGAGGCGCCTTCACGGGCGAAATGGATAGCGACGGCTTGACCGATACCGCTGTCTCCACCGCTAATCAGCGCAACCTTGTTCTTGAGCTTTTCTGATCCGCGGTAGTTGTCGCGAATCGCGACGGGCAACGGCGTCATCAGGCTCTGTATCCCCGGCTGCCGGGTTTGGTGCTGCGCTGGAATTTGCTCAATCATTTCGCACCTATAAAAATAAATTAATTAAACAGACCATCCTTTCGAAATGTTGCGTGATCCGTGTTAATGGTCGCCCATTTCTGGCAGAGCAAAGCTTATGCCACCGACAACTGCTACCTATCAGGCCATTCGGGGATGCGCATGTCGCTAGCGCACGTTAGCTGCCCCACGAGACTTGGCAGTTGATTTGGTTTTGGATGCGGTCGATTTAGCGGTGTTACGTTTGGACGCACCCTTCGCGGCAGGTTTCGGATTCGCACCTGCTTTTTTGGGGGACGCCTTGGCAGACGCGTTCTTGGTGACACGCGAAGATTTTCCGGGAGGCGTCGTCTCTCCGCTGCCGGCACTACGCCGACCACTTTTCAAACTTTTCTCCAGCAGGGACATGAAGTCGACCACGTTTGTCGTCGCATGCTCGAACTTTTCCTCATGCTCTGCGGTCTCGTGAATTAATCCCTGCTTACTGGCCAACCGCTTTTCCACCAACGCGGAAAGCCGCTCGCGATGGTCATCAATATAGTCATCCGGTTTCCACTCGGTAGTCATCGCATCGACCAACTGTCCCGCCATTTCGAGCTCGCGCTTGGTGAGGCGAAAGTTTTCAAGATCTTTTGTCGGCAATTCAAAGCTATCAAGCGCGACAATCTCCTGATGAAAACGGATCAGATTAAGCACCAGAATATTTCTAAGAGGCATCACCGCACACAGATAGCGTCGTGTGCGGATAATTACGTGGCCGATGCCGACGCGATCTTTTTCGCGCAGCAATTCGCGCAACAATACATAGCCTTTCTCAGCTTTTTTACCGGGCAGAAGGTAATAAGGCTTTTCAAAATAAACTGTCTCTATCTCGCTGCGCTCTACAAAAGCCTCAATATCAATGCTCTCCTTGCCCTCCGGCGCGGTGCTCGCGATTTCATCCTTGCTCAAAACCACATAATTGCCTTTTTCATATTCGAACGCCTGAACAATATCCTTCCACGGCACCTCCTCGCCGGTTTCTGCGTTGACTCTCTCATAGCGGATCGGCTGGTTATTGCGGCTGTCAATCATCCGAAAATGCAGATCGGTGCGCTTTTCAGCGGCCATCAAACTCACCGGAATATTCAGCAAGCCGAAAGAAATTATTCCATTCCAGACTGCGCGCGGCATGGCGACCTCCCTCAATATCCAGCAAGGACAACAGCGATGACACGGCAGTATTCATGCCATCGCCTGCGCGGCTGTCATCAGGGTTGCAGCCTCTTCTTCCACCCACGGAATGCCGCAGGAAGAATGGTTGCGTAACCGATGTCGTGGCTTAACGACACCCTGCGATGAACCTAAGTGCGCAGATTTTGGAGCAAAGATTGTATTTTTTTCAGCGGGATTGGAATAAATGGCGGCCGGGGTCAGAGAAAAGAGAAAAATCATTCCAAGAGATTGGCCTTGTTGGCGGGCACACAATTTGCTCGACTTGGCGAAAGCTCGAGTAATTGAAATGGATATAGATTCCCTAGATAGATATCAAAAGAAACGTAATTTTAATTCGACTTCGGAGCCGGCCGGTAAACGCCCTCGCGCCAAAAAATCCAGGGCACTGAGTTTTGTCGTTCAGAAACATGCTGCCCGCCATCTCCATTACGATTTTCGCCTCGAACTTAACGGCACATTAAAAAGTTGGGCGGTGCCCAAAGGGCCCAGTCTCGATCCCAAAGCCAAGCGCCTGGCTATGGCAGTCGAGGATCATCCGCTGGAATACGCCGACTTTGAAGGCACCATTCCTGCCGGCAACTACGGCGCCGGTACCGTCATTGTGTGGGATCGCGGCGAGTGGATTCCCGAAGGCGACCCGGTCGCCGATTATGCACGCGGAGAAATCAAATTTACGTTGCGCGGCACAAAACTGTCGGGACGCTGGGTTTTGGTTAAAACCCACGGTCGTTACGATAAGAATAAAAATTCCTGGCTATTGATCAAAGAACGCGACGACGAGGCGCGAGCCGCCGCTGAGTTTGATGTCACTGAGGCCTTGCCGGATAGCGTGTTGGGGGGTCACAGCGGGCGCGAATGGAAATCCAATCGCGCGGCGGTAAAGGCGAAACCGCCAAAAAGCCGCGCCTCAAGCGCGCAGCCAAAGGGCGCGATCGAGGCGGCCATGCCGCTTACACTCGCGCCGCAGTTGGCGATGTTGGTCGATGAAGTACCGACCAGCGGTGACTGGAGTTACGAACTCAAATTCGACGGCTATCGCATATTGGCTCGAATTGCTGCGGGTGAAATAAAATTATTTACCCGCAATGGCAATGACTGGACCGCCAAACTTAAACATCTCGCAGACGCTCTGGCAAAGCTGAATATTGAGAGTGCCTGGCTCGACGGTGAACTCGTGCTGATGAGCAAGCGTGGA
>JBEVMI010000305.1:0-9700 GCA_040508685.1 Spongiibacteraceae bacterium | reverse complement strand
CAACAGGCTGACTGGCCATAACAGCCAGCGCAAAAACTGCAGCCAGTCCGGCAGCCAGGCGACGACGGCGTCGATCCAGACCTCAAATTGCGCCACGCTGAGGCCGATCAGAACCGCGAAGATCACGGTGTTGATCAGCAGCGGCACGATGACGAAAGGACGAATACCGGGCTGCCACAACAAATCAAAGCCGCGCCGCAAATAATTCGCGCCGCGCAGCGGGCTGCCGGGACCGGTGGTTACGCGCGTCGGATCAGCAGGCATCGGCATTCACCTCTGCGGTAGGTATTGTCTCGGGGAGCGTGTGCAGGCAAGTCGCGCAATAACAGGCGCTGTCGGCTGCTGGCGCGGGCAGGCGCGTTGTCGATGCCATGCACCAGCAGACCGCGGCTGGACGCCCGGCGGCGATTGCGCAGCCATTTGCCAGCCCGCAACCGGGACAGATTGGTGCAGGAACATTATTCATGTCAGTCCAGCGAAATAATGGATGCGGTTTGCGGTGCAGTGCGGCCGGGGGTGTCGCTGTTCGCCACAAAATGGCAATCGCGAAAATTGTCGCGGCGAATCTCGAAGTTCAATGCACTCATCGATCTGCTCCAGGTGTCGGGCTGCCGGCTATTAAACCAAAAAGCGACATTGCTGACCGGTCTGCATGGACGTCGGCGAGTCGCATTGGCAGCGGAACAATTGCGGTCTGGGCGACGGGGTCGCTACAGTCGCGGCGCCATTCGAGCGTGCAGCTGCCGGAGATTGCCATGACGTCTCAAGACAATAATTCACTGATCCTATTCGGATCGCCGATTTCGACCTTCGTACGCAAGGTGCAATTGCTACTGGAATACAAAGGCATTCCTTATCGGATCGAAATGCCGGAACGCGCCACGCTGTTGGCGATCAGCCCGCTCGGCAAGGTGCCGGTGTTGCAGGATGGCGGCGCCAATATCATCGATTCGTCGGTAATTTGCGATTACCTGGAGCGGCGGTTTCCGCAGCGGTCGTTGTATCCGGCCGATCTGGCGTTACGCGCGCAGGCGCTGTGGATCGAGGAGTACGCGGACACCGCACTGGCGGACAGCGGTTACGGATTTTTCAACGAGTGCCTGTTGAAGCCGAAAGTCTATGGATTGCCCACCGATCCCGAAGCCAGAGAAACCGCGCGCGTTGGTTTGGGGGTGCGGCTCGATTACCTGGAGCAGATTCTCGACGGGGAGTTTTTTGTCGGCGATCAGCTCAGCATCGCTGATTTGACGGTGGGCACCGTGTTGATCAATCCGTTGCGCGTGGGGTTTGTCGTCGATCCCAAACGCTGGCCGAAAGTTTCCAGCTATCTCGACACGTTGTTTGCGCGCGAACCCTTCGCGACGCGGCTGGCGGATACGCATCAAGCTTTTGTCGACCTCGAGAACCGCGCGCCCAAGCCTGCTGCCTGAGCCAGGTCACGACATTGACGCTGGCCGCGCCGCGCCGCTAAGGTATTCGTCCAGATAGCGGGGCGGCTCCGGAGTGGCGGTTATGGCAGAGGAACACGATCCAGCGACAGCGAAAAACCCGGCTGCCACCGGCGAATCCTTCCTTCGCGAGCTGGGCGCGCAGGGCCAGGGCGATGTGCGCAAGCTGCAGGCCGAGCGTCGTATCGCGGTCAATCGTTCGCCGGTGTCCGAGCTGGCCGTCGCGGCCGCGCGCGATGCCGCCGTGCGTTCGCTCGACGGTGACGGCAATTTTTTAGCACTCTCCGATATCGAATTGCTCGATCCCTACTATGCCCTCGAATTTCGCCGTTCCGGTGTGCAGCACGGTGTATTTCGCAAGCTCAAGCAGGGCAAATACGCGATGGATGCACGGCTCGATCTGCACCGTCTGACGGTCGAGCGCGCCCGCGACGAGGTCTTCGGTTTTATCCGCGATGCACTGGCCTACGATCTGCGCAATGTGATGATCGTGACCGGCCGCGGCAATCACAGCCAGTCGGCCGAAGCCATTCTCAAAAGTTATGTCAACCGCTGGCTGCCCGACTTCGAGGAGGTGCAGGCCTATTGTTCGGCGCAGCCGCAACACGGCGGCACCGGCGCGGTGTATGTGATGTTGCGCAAAAGTGAAAAACAGCGCGAGGCCAATCGCATCGCTTTTAGTCGCGGTCGTGTCGAAATTAAATAATGCCGAAATTAATAATTGAATAGTGTCGAAATCAAGTAACGCCGCTCGACTAACCCTAGAGCGCTTTCGTGCCGCTGACCGGCTTGCTCTGCAGTACGTGATAGTCCCGAGAGGTTGAGAGAATGCCAACCGTCGTTTTTGCGCCAGCCCTTCAGCGCCACGTCGCCAGCCCACCGCAGCAGGTGCAGGCGAACACCGTGCGCGCGGCGCTCGATGCCACCTTTGCGGTGATTCCCAAGCTGCGCGACTACGTGCTCGAAGATCAGGGCCAATTGCGCAAACACGTTCTGATTTTTATCGATGGCAAACAATTGCGCGATCGCGAATTGCTGGCCGATGTAGTCGCAGAAAATTCTGAAATTTATGTGGTGCAGGCACTGTCGGGTGGTTAGCCGCGCGACGCTAAAAAATAAGGAGTGAGCTCGTGGCCGATCGACTACTAGTGGGAACCCGCAAAGGCCTGTTCGTTTTAAAACGTACCGCGCCTTTGCAGTGGCAAATCGAAGCGACACATTTTCTGGCCGAGCCGGTTTCGATGGTGTTGCACGATGCGCGCACGGACGTGCTGCATGTCGCGCTCAACCTCGGCCATTTCGGCGTAAAAATGTGGCGCTCGCGCGATTTTTCTACAAGTTCTGGAAATAACTGGGAGGAAACACCCGCGCCGCTTTATCCCGCACAGCCGGCAAGCGCCGCCGATGAACAACCCTGGAATCTGGGGCAGGTGTGGGCATTGGAAGCCGGCGGTGCCGACCAACCCGGATTGTTGTGGGCTGGCACGTTGCCCGGTGGCCTGTTCGTGTCGCGCGATCAGGGCGACAGCTGGGAACTCAATCGTCCGCTGTGGGATCGCGACGAGCGCAGGCAGTGGGGTGGTGGCGGTTATGACACGCCCGGCATCCATTCGATCTGCGTCGACCCGCGCCACAGTGCAACCGTTAGCGTCGCGATATCGACGGGTGGCATCTGGCAGACACACAACGGCGGCGCCGACTGGCAGTTGATCGGCAATGGCATGTATGCCGATTACATGCCCGAGGACATGCGTACCGATCCGCTGGTGCAGGATGTGCACCGTCTGGTGCAGTGTGGGAAAGATCCCGATGTGTTGTGGGTGCAACATCACTGCGGCATTTTTCGTTCGCGCGATAATGCGCAGACCTTCGAGCAAATTCACGCGCAGCCGTCATCGTTTGGATTTGCGGTGGCAGTGCATCCGCGCGATGCGAATACCGCGTGGTTTGTACCCGCTGTCAAAGATGAGTGCAGAGTGCCGGTCGACGGCAAATTTGTGGTGACGCGCACCCGTGACGGTGGCAAAACCTTCGCGGCGCTGACCAGCGGGCTGCCGCAGGAACCGGCTTACGATCTGGTCTATCGCCACGGTCTGGATATCGACGCCAGCGGCGATCGATTGGCGATGGGCTCAACCACGGGTTCGTTGTGGATTACCGAAAACGGCGGCGAGGCGTGGACGCCCGTGTCCGCACATCTCCCACCGGTTTACTGCCTGCGTTTCTTTTAAGAAAGGCTGTTTAATGCGCGCCGTGGATGGTCAGGCCCTCTGCGGTCCGTGTCGGTTTGCCCATGGTCGCGGCCAGCAGGGTTGCGATGATGGCGCCAATGCCGAGCACCATGAGCATCGGCTGATACGAATGCAGGCTGTCGAATACGACGCCGGCGATCACCGAGCTGAGGCCGATGGCGCCGGCGTTGACGGCAACCAGGATCGCGAACAACACACCGTAACGGCGCAAGCCGAAATAACGACTGGTCAGATAGGCGATCACGTCGACCTCGGCGCCCATGCCGAGGCCGATAAATACCGCGGTTACGGCCGCCATCGCGTAATTGCCGTCGAGTTGTAGCAGCATGAAGCAGGCGATGCTGGGAATGATGAACGCAATCGCCGAAATCGTACGACACTCGAAAATATCGAAAAGGAAGCCGATGGAGATACGGCCAATGATCATCGCCGGCCCCATGAAAAAGGCGATCGATGCGGCCGATTGGGCGGTGAGACCTGCATCCATCAACATCGGCTGCAAATGCGCAACGAACAGGCCGATGCACGATGCCACCAGAAACAGCGCGATCGCGAGCCACCAGAACGGACGCGAGCGCAGGGCCTCGGCAACCGTGTGTCCCGGCAGGGGCGTCGAGGATCGGATTGCAGCCGCCTCGGATTTGCCGCGCACTTTTTCATCGTGGAAGAAAAAATAGGCGGGAATAAACATCAGCAGCGTGCCGCAGATGCTGATGGTAAAAAACACCCCGCGAATACCGGTAAATTCAACCAGGAAAAGTACCAGCATTGGCGTGATCGACACCATGAATCCGCCGCCGGCCAACGACAGCGCCAGCGCCAGACCGCGGGCGTGGACAAACCGTTTGACGACAACTGTCGACCAGACAATGGCGCCGCAGGCGAGAGCGAGAAATGCAAACGACAGGCAGGCGGCGTACCACGTCCACAGCGCCGGTCCTGCCAGCCCCATCAATCCGAAACCGATGCCGAACCCCCACACGCCGGTGAGGGCGACACGGCGCGCGCCGAAGCGGTCGCACAACATGCCCGACAGCACATAGGTGAGTGGCGCGACCAATTGCATCAGTGTCAGCCCGAATGCCACTTCGGCGCGGGTCCAGCCATAGGCCAGCTCGAAGGGTTTGATCAGCGTGCCGACAAAATGCACGTGCATGCCGCTGATACCGACACCGATCGCAGCGGCGAGCACGACGCCCCAGCTGTCGCGCCACTCCTGCAGACGTTTGCCGGCGTGCGGGGTTTCGATGGCCCTATTGTTCATTGCAACCTCTGTTTAAAAACGCTTATCGCGTAATGCGCAATTGCGTGAGAAGTGGGTGAATGGTGTCGAGTGCATCCAGCCCTTTTATGAGCGTCAGTGCCGATTGCGCCGCGGATGGATTGAGAACCTGCGACGCATTGCTGAAAAACTTCTGCTCCAGCGTCTGCGCGTCGAGCGGTCGCGCATTCGATCCGTACGCGATTGCACATTGACGAATAATTGCTACGCCCGTTGTAGTGCGAATGCAGATTCGCACAGGGCCCGTCCCGGCGTCGGCGTATTTATTCATCGGCTCGGCGCCGACGCCGGCAGTTTCGCATCTGACTTCGCTGCTCTGCGACAGCATCAAAAATTTTCCGCTGATAAGGGAATTGCCCAGTATTTGAATCGCGCGTGAGGCGGCGCTTTAAATTGCGATGGAATAGATCGCGATGGAGGTTGCGCCGAATTTACTCGGCGCCGTGTTGTTGCAGGATAGCGACGAATTCGCCTGAATTGCGGTGTTCTTTGGCGTACGACAACAACGTACGCCCGGTGGCGTCGCGCGCATTGATGTTGTGGCCGGCGCCGAGAAACATTGCCAGGAAGTCTGCAAAATCTTCCGCGCGCATCGCCTGATAGGCTTTCTGCAGACGATGGAAGTCGGCATCGATACCTTCTGCCGTTTTGACGTCCAGAAATTCGCGCACGCGCGCTTCGGTCCAGACTTCGTCGATGATCTTTTCTTTGTCTTTGGCCATGTCGAATACCGAGTGATATTGAAAGTTCGTAAACCCCCCTCGATCCCCCCTTGTCAGGGGGGAGGTTGGTTCGCAGTGCCGTCTAATTCCTCCCCTGACAAGGGGAGGTGCCGCCAAGCGGCGGAGGGGTTTTGCCCTTTTACCCGTTCAGTTTTTTCATCAATATCTGATTCACAATGCCAGGATTAGCCTGACCCTTCGATGCTTTCATGATCGGTCCGACAAAAAAGCCTGCGAGTTTTTTGCGCTTGCTGTCGTCGGCGGCGCGATATTGTTCGACCTGTTCCGGATGGAACGCGAGCACGTCGTCGACCAGCTTTTCCAGCGCGCCTGTGTCGGAAACCTGTTTCAGGCCGCGCGTCTCGATAATCGTATCGACATGACCTTCACCGTCCCACATCGCGTCGAATACCTGTTTCGCGATCTTGCCGGAGATGGTGTTGTCGACGATGCGTTTGATCAGGCCTGCCAATTGCTCGGGCTGGATCGGGTTATTGGTAATGCGGGTGTTTTCCTTGTTGAGTTTTGCCGCCAGCTCACCTGAAACCCAGTTCGCCGACAATTTCGGCTCGCCGCTGGCGGCGGCAACAACTTCAAAATAATCCGCAATCGGGCGCTCCATGGTCAGCACAGCCGCGTCGTAGGGCGACAGCCCGTACTGCTCGATAAATCGCGCCTTTTTCGCATCCGGCAATTCCGGCAGTGTTGCGCGAATTTGTTCGATCGTTGCGGTATCGACCACCACCGGCAGTAAATCGGGGCAGGGGAAGTAGCGGTAGTCGTTCGCTTCTTCCTTGCTGCGCATCGGCCGCGTTTCGTCTTTGTCCGGATCGTACAGGCGGGTTTCCATCACTACTTTGCCGCCGTCTTCGATCAGTTCGGTCTGGCGCAGTACTTCGCGTTTGATGGCTTTTTCGACGAAACGGAACGAGTTGATGTTCTTGATCTCGACACGGGTGCCGTATTTCTCCTCGCCTTTTGGTCGCACCGACACGTTGGCGTCGCAGCGCAGCGAGCCCTGCGACATTTCACCGTCGGAAATGCCGAGATAGGTGACGATCGAATGAATTTTTTTCAGATACGCAACGGCTTCTTCGGCGCTGCGCATATCCGGTTCGCTGACGATTTCGATCAGCGGCGTGCCGGCACGATTCAAGTCGATGCCTGATTGCCCATGAAAGTCTTCGTGCAGCGATTTACCCGCGTCTTCTTCCAGATGCGCGTGATGCAGGCGCACCTGTTTCACGGTGCCGTCGGGCAGTTCGATATCGACCAGGCCGGGGCCGACGATGGGGCTGTCCATCTGGCTGGTCTGATAACCTTTCGGCAAATCGGGATAAAAATAATTCTTGCGCTCGAACACCGAACGCTCGGCGATTTTGGCATTCATCGCCAGCCCGAACATGATCGCGAACCGCAGCGCTTGTTCATTTAATACCGGCAGCGTGCCCGGCAGTGCCAGGTCGACTGCGCACGCCTGTGTGTTCGGTGCGGCGCCGAACTCGGTGCCGGCGCCGGAGAAAATTTTCGATTGCGTGGAGAGTTGCACATGCACTTCCAGGCCGATTACGGTTTCCCACAACATCATGCGGCCCTCACACCTGTACCTGATTTGTGAAGAGCCGGCGTGCGCCGGTGCCAGTCGGTAACCTGCTGGAAGCGGTGACCGACGTTCAATAGTTTATCTTCGGCGAAATAATTGCCGATCAATTGCAGGCCGACCGGTTTGTTGTCGGCAAATCCCGTCGGCAGGCTGATGGCCGGCAGGCCGGCGAGATTCACCGCGATCGTGTAAATATCTTCGAGGTACATCGTCACCGGATCACTGGATTTTTCGCCGAGTTTAAATGCCGGGCTCGGTGTGGTCGGGCCGGCAATCACATCGACTTCGTTAAAGGCCGCGACGAAATCCTGCTGGATCAAACGCCGAACCTGTTGCGCCTTGCGGTAATACGCATCGACGAAACCGGCGGAGAGCGCATAGGTGCCGACGAGAATGCGGCGTTTCACTTCTTCGCCGAAACCTTCGTCGCGGCTGCGCGAATACAGGTCGAACAGATCTTTCGGGTCGGTGCAGCGATAACCGTAACGAACGCCGTCGAAGCGCGACAGATTCGATGAACATTCGGCCGGTGCAATTACGTAATAACAGGGCACGGCGAGTTCGGTGTGCGGCAGCGAAATTTCTTTGATCGTCGCGCCGAGGTTTTCCAGTTCTTTAATGGACGTTTGCACTGCACGTTCGATTTCCGGCGTCAGGCCGCTGTCGGTTCCCGAATTGAAATACTCTTTCGGTAAACCAATGCGCAGACCTTCAAGCGAGTTGTTCAGTACGGACGTGTAATCTGGAACCGCACGCTGCACGCTGGTCGAATCGCGCTCGTCGAAACCCGCCATGACATTCATCAGCAGCGCACAATCCTCGGCGCTGCGCGCCATCGGGCCGCCCTGATCGAGGCTCGATGCAAACGCGATCATGCCGTAGCGCGAGACGCGGCCATAAGTCGGTTTCAGTCCGGTAATTCCACATAAAGCTGCCGGCTGGCGAATCGAGCCGCCGGTGTCCGTTCCGGTTGCTGCTGCACACAATTGCGCCGCGACTGCTGCGGCCGAGCCGCCGGATGAGCCGCCCGGTACACAGTCGGTATTCCACGGGTTTTTTACCGGTCCGTAAAAACTCGATTCATTGGACGAACCCATCGCGAACTCGTCCATATTGGTTTTGCCGAGACACACCGCGCCCGCTGCGTTGAACTTTTCGACGACGGTGGCGTTGTAGGGAGAAATAAAGTTGTCGAGCATTTTCGATGCGCAACTGGTTCTCACGCCCAACGTGCAGAAAATATCTTTCTGCGCGAGTGGAATGCCGGCGAGCGCGCCGGCGGTGCCTGTTGCACGTGCCGCATCTGCAGCGCGCGCCGCTTCGATCGCGAGTTCGGGGGTGATGGTGATGTAACTGTTCAGCTGTGCGTCGTATTTTTCGATGCGCGCGAGGTAGTGCAACGTCAGCTCTTCACTGGAGAATTTTTTCGCAGCAAGGGCCTGCAGTTGTTCGGCGATGGTCAGTTCGTGGAGCGACCGGTCGTGAAGAGACATTGGGGTCAGTCCTTATTCGATGACTTTCGGTACAAGGAATAATCCCTGTTCGGTTTTCGGAGCGATCGCGAGCAATGCGTCGCGCTGATCGACTTCGGTGACGGCGTCGGGGCGCAACCGTTGTTCGGCGTCGAACGGATTCGACATCGGCGCGATGCCGGTGGTATCCACCGCCTGCAATTTGTCGACCATCGCCAGGATGTTGCCGAGGCGCGCGGTCAGCTCGGGCAGGTCGTCGGCATCGATGCGGATGCGGGCGAGCTTGGCCACTTTCTCGATATCGGCGGGTTCAATAGTCATAGCAGGATGCTCATTGCCGGATTCTCCACACTGGCCTCTCGGTAAATAGACCCAAACGAAAATATCGTCCCGGCGCGAGTGGGTTGCGCGTAGCGGGCAAGCTGTGCCGAGTTGGAAAAAGGCAAGCGGGCGCGAGGACAAAAAAACGGGGGCGCTAAAGGTATCACACGGCGGTCATTTGCCTGAACCCCGCGGTTGCCGCGAAGGGGCACCATTGATAGAGTGGCGCGCTTGGCAAAGAGCCCCGAATTCCGGGCATTCCGCCACACAAATTCTATGCTTGATGCTCTGTGCCGCGGTGCGGGCGTCAACCGGATTCGCAATGTCGAATCCCTCCCATTCAAAAAAGGTGAAATCACGCATGTTGAAGCGCATCAGAGGGCTCTTTTCCAGCGATCTCTCTATCGATCTGGGCACCGCCAACACCCTCATTTATGTACGCGACCAGGGCATCGTGCTCGACGAACCGTCCGTCGTTGCCATCCGCGTCCACAATGGCCAGAAATCGATCGAGGCCGTCGGCACCGAAGCAAAACGCATGCTGGGCCGCACGCCGGGCAATATCACGGCTATCCGCCCGCTGAAAGACGGTGTCATCGC
>JBEVMI010000287.1:0-4095 GCA_040508685.1 Spongiibacteraceae bacterium | reverse complement strand
CGCCCGGGATTATATTGGTGCCGGGTTATATGATCGCGCCGAAAATCTGTTGCAGGAGCTACTGCAGCATTCGCAAGAATTACGCCCTACCTGTCTGCGTCATCTCATCGAAATTTATCAGGCCGAGCGCGATTGGGAAAAAGCCATCGAAACGGCAAACCGCCTGCTGCCCCGACGTAGTCTGCTGCTGCACACGGCGGAACCCGATCCGCAGATGGAGAGTGTGATTGCACAATTTCACTGCGAAATAGCTCAGCGCCTGATGAATAAAGGAGAGCTGCTTGCTGCGGGTGAACAATTAAAAGCCGCGCGTGAGCGCGACAAACTTTGCGCTCGTGCATGGACGTTGCAAAGTGAAGTCGATTTTCGCGCCGATCGTCACGATGAGGCTGTGGTCGCTCTGCAACATCTGCTGACGCACAGTCCGGGGATGATTGCAGAAGTATTGGAAAAGCTGCGCACCGCTGCCGATAGTGCCGGTCGCCGCAGTGATCTGTTGCGATTTCTGCGCGAGTGTCTGCAGCGTTATCCATCGACGCGTATCGCAGTGGCGATAGCCGATGAAATGCGCGAGCAGGAAGGTGCAGATGAAGCGTTGCGGTTTTTGTTGGAGCATGTGCGGGCGCGTCCGACCTTGCGCGGTTTGCAGGCGTTATTGAGGTTTGATGACGCCGTGTCTGGAGCCGTGCCGAGCGCTGAACCGCTACTCGCCGAAACGCTGGAACATTTGATTGCTGCGAAGCCGCAATACCAGTGCATCAGCTGCGGTTTTTCCGGTCGCCAGTTGCATTGGAATTGCCCGCGCTGCAAACAGTGGAATACGGTGCAGCCGATTCGCGGTACCGAAGGCGACTAATTTTTAGCAGTGCATTTTTTAACGGTGAATTTTAAACGGTAAACCTCCATAGGAGTTTTCATGGCCCTGTCTCCCGTCATTGTCGCGCTCGATTACGCCGACAAAAACTCAGCACTGCAGATGGCTGAACGACTGGACCCGTCACTGTGTCGCGTCAAAGTCGGCAAGGAGTTATTCACGCGCTTTGGACCACTATTGGTCGACGATCTGATAAAGCGGGGCTTTGAAGTTTTTCTCGATCTGAAATTCCATGATATTCCCAATACTGTTGCTGCGGCGGTAGCGGCTGCGGCGGATATTGGTGTCTGGATGGTTAATGTTCACGCCAGCGGCGGTGCAAAAATGATGGCGGCCGCCCGCAACGCGCTGAATGGTTTCGGAGATGATGCGCCACTGCTGATTGCGGTTACGGTGTTGACGAGTATGGATGCGGAGCAATTGCAACAAACCGGCATCGCGGATTCGCCGGAGCAGCAGGTGCGTCGTTTGGCACGATTGGCGAAGGAGAGCGGTATGGATGGCGTCGTCTGCTCGTCGTGGGAGGCGCGTGATCTGACTACAACCCTGGGCCAGGATTTTGTGTTGGTGACACCGGGAATTCGTCTCGCGGGCGCGGCGAAGGACGATCAGACGCGTATTGCCACCCCGGCAGCGGCGCTGGCAGCGGGCAGCCATTACTTGGTGATTGGCCGTCCGATTACACTCAGTGCTGACCCCATTGCGACGCTGCGCACAATTATCGAAGAAATCACTTGAGCCGATGGCACACTGTCGTTAGAAATGAGCCGCCGTCGGAGTGACGGCGTCAGGCAAGAAGCCTTTTACTCAAAACCAAGGAGATCGGCATGGACCAAGCCCTTTCTGTTGTATCATTTCCGCGCAATTCACATCTTTTAAGCTCCCGTCCTTTAACTAAACCGCTGCGTGCATTGGTTGTCGCGCTGGCTGTTGGCATTTCCGCCAATGCTTGGTGTGCACCCGAAGTTGCGCCGAAAACGCCGGTCGCGAAATCAGCCGCGCAAAAAATGGGTGGTGTTATCAACATCAATACGGCCGATGCGGCGGCTTTGGCTGAGCTGAACGGCATCGGCCCGGCCAAAGCGACAGCGATTGTTGATTATCGCAAACAGCATGGCCCGTTCAAATCGGTTGAGCAGTTGGCAGATGTCAAAGGTATTGGCGAAGCATTCATTGAAAAAAATCGTGATCGTATTTCTGTACGCTAAATCGGAAGTTGTTTAAGCAGAATAAAAAAGCCCTCAAACGAGGGCTTTTTTATTGATGGATAAAACTGCGGCTAAAAATATTTGCTATTGCCAACGGCCTATTCGCTAAAACTTTTTTCGCCCGACTCGACCGATTGTTTGATCAATGTATTGATCGTCATCGGCCCGACTCCGCCCGGTACGGGGGTATATGCCGCGACGCGATCAATAATATTTTTCAGTTCAATATCACCGACTCCACCGGGATGGTAGCCGGCGTCGACGACTACAGCGTTGTCCTTGATCCATTCGCCTTTGATGAATTCGGGTTTACCTACTGCGCCGACGATGATGTCGGCTTGTTTGATCAGTGCCGGCAAATCGCGCGTTTTCGAATGGCAAATCGTAACTGTGGCATCAGCTTGCAACAACATCATCGCCATCGGTTTGCCGAGAATCGGGCTGCGCCCAACGACGACCGCGTGTTTGCCGGCAATCGGCACTTGATAATGTTCGAGCAGACGCATAATCCCTTTAGGTGTTGCGCAGCCGTATGCGTGCTCCCCCATTGCCATGCGACCAAAACCGAGACAGGTCACGCCGTCGACATCTTTTTGGAGCGCGATCGCATCGAAACATGCACGTTCGTCTATCTGATTTGGCACCGGGTGCTGCAACAGAATGCCGTGCACGTCGGGGTTTCGATTTAGTTTATCGATGCGCGCGAGCAATTGCGCCGTAGTGGTTGATGCCGGCATTTCAACCGCCAGCGAATCCATACCGACGCGGCGACAGGCATTGCCTTTCATCTTTACGTATGTGGCTGAGGCGGGGTCATCGCCGACCAGAATCGTCGCGAGGATTGGCGTCTTGCCGCCAGATTTCTCCTTGAGCAAAGCCACACGCGTACGCAGTTGGTCTTCGGTTTGAGCCGCGAGGGCTTTGCCATCGAGAATCAGAGCGGGCATTTGGGGTCTCGCTGAGCGTTAGGGGCGTGCATTGTCGCATGCGTTCTGCCCGCGTCAAAGTCGCGAGAGCGTCTCCTTGTCTGCAAAAAACGCTGAATTCGCGGCAAATTAACGGAAGTATTAGCTGGAATAAGCGCATTGACGCTCCTTGGACGGATGAGTATGATGCGCACCTCCCGTAGCGGAGCATTCTAGGTGTATTGAAGTTGGCCTGAATGAATCGGGGTATAGCGCAGTCCGGTAGCGCGCCTGCTTTGGGAGCAGGATGTCGGAGGTTCGAATCCTTCTACCCCGACCAATTTCCGATAGTTCGAGCCGCAGTCGAGCTGTCGAGTTAGAAATGATCATGCGCCCATAGCTCAGTTGGATAGAGCAACGGCCTTCTAAGCCGTGGGTCGCAGGTTCGAATCCTGCTGGGCGCACCAATTTCGGCAACTGCGAAATTGCAAGCCGCGACCCAGCGTTCCGGATTATGGTGGCTGTAGCTCAGTCGGTAGAGCACAGGATTGTGATTCCTGTGGTCGTGGGTTCGATCCCCATCAGCCACCCCTTATTAATTTCAATCCCTTACTCTGCTTTGCCCCTCATTGAGGGGCTTGAAAATAGCTTCCAACTCCAAATTTGGAAGCTCATGCTGTTGCCTCGACGCGCTTAACTGACCGACGGTTGCAAATTGCGCAACTCATCGGCGTGACCTGTTGCATCTGTCATTCTCAGGTCGCCGTTATCCATTCGATTCGTGACCGACGTCGGCCAGATACCATACCCCGCCAAAGTGAATTTCCGGAATGGATGGCCGTCAGTGCTTGCCGCCCATTCACAGACTCCATACTTCCATCAATTTGTTCGACTTATTGCGGTAGTGCGAACCGCCACGCGCGG
Organism: Spongiibacteraceae bacterium; assembly: GCA_040508685.1. Lineage (GTDB taxonomy): Bacteria > Pseudomonadota > Gammaproteobacteria > Pseudomonadales > CAMLJR01 > CAMLJR01. Next base: position 184 of record JBEVMI010000287.1, on the reverse strand, counting down.
TAGACGCTGGTCACTGATAGTGGGGCGCGCGCCTCGTTAAGCGACGAGTTTCTTCAGCTAGCTTGCAGCGCTGTACCTGCCCGGCCTTGTGCTTAATCGAGTAAGTTGGTACTGGAGCTTTAAGTACTCAGCTGCAGCGATAATTTTTTCATGTTTTCGACAGCCAGTAGACTCGATATGCGCG
>JBEVMI010000284.1:0-5965 GCA_040508685.1 Spongiibacteraceae bacterium | reverse complement strand
CGAAAAATTTCGCGCGCTTTACTTCGACGTTGAACGCAAATGGCGCGAAGCGCGCGCCGAGGCTGAACGCTACCATCAGGAGTTGTCCGCTTTGGGTCGGAGCCTGGGTGCCAGCGAAGAATTCGACGCGCTGTTGCAACAATATGTGCAGGTGTACGCCGGTGTCGACGGACTGCTGGAGCATGGCGCACCGCCGGCAACGGAGGAAGCCGCGGAGCAACATCAATCTGTGGGCCGCATCGTCATCGCCAACGAGGAGGAAATTCAGCGCCTGCGCAACATGGCGGTCGATCAGCACAAAATCATTCTCGAACTCAAGCGCAAGCTGGTCGATGCCGATTCACTCGATGCCAAGGATCGCCTCATCGAGGAGATGAATGCACAGCTCGATCGCAACCAGCGTTTCCTGAAAGAATCCGATACCTGCATGCAGCAACTCGAAGCGGATATCAGCCATCTCATGACTGAAAACCAGACCTTGAAGGCGGCGCTGGAAACGGGGGTGAAGGCCACCGCTGCACCCGCCGTCAGTGCGGACAACAGCGACGAAGTGGATCTGCTGCGCGGACTGGTGTCCAGCTTTACCGAACAGAGCCGCGATATGCTCGGCGCGATCGCGGTACTGGAAGAGGACAACCGCAAGTTGATGTCACAGCGCCCGGACAAGCCGGACGTCGATGTCGATGAAGTCAGGGCGCGTCTCGCGCAAACACAGCAGGACCTGCTCAAGTTGCAAACACAGTATCTGGAGCTCGAAGAGCGTTACCTCGAGCTGAAGTTGCAGACCAGCTGACGCACCACGTTCATATCGCTCCGCGCCATCGATCCGGTTGCCGCAAAAGTCTCCGCTAAACCTCCAGTGCCAAAGTCATCAATGCGTCACATACGCCGGTTAGTGTCTGCGTCTGGCATTGTCGACCGCCGTGTGGAACAGCGCAGCATCACCGTCCTGCCCCGCTAAAAACTGCCATTGCTGGTCGCCGGCAAATCCGCAGACGTGCAACTCAGTCGTCGACGAGATCCTGGCCCGGGAACAGTTCTTCGTTAAATCCGAACCGGGTCATGTCGCGAATACGCATCGGGTAGAGCACGCCGTCGAGGTGATCGCATTCGTGTTGCACGACGCGAGCGTGAAAATCTTCGGCGATACGATCGACCGGCTTGCCGGAAGGATCGAAACCGGTGTAACGCAAGCGCCGATAACGCGGCACCAGCCCGCGCATGCCCGGCACGGACAGGCAGCCCTCCCAACCGTCGACCTGCTCGTCGTCGAGCGGCGTCAGCACAGGGTTGATCAAAATGGTCTTGGGTACGGCGGGAGCATCGGGATATCGCGCATTGTTCTCGAAGCCGAAAATCACCAGCCGCACAGCGACGCCGATCTGCGGCGCGGCGAGACCAACCCCATTGGCTGCCTGCATGGTATCGAACATGTCCGCGATCAGCGTCTGCAATTCGGTCGTATTAAATTCAGTGACAGGTTGCGCAACGCGCAGCAGGCGTGCATCGCCCATACGGAGAATTTCGCGAATCATGGAAGCAGGGCTCAGAGGACATCGAGTCGATATTTTACGATGTCTTTCACTAAAGGTGCGCGATTGCCGATGCCAAATCAGCAGGCGTACGATGATTCTTCGCCAAGTCGTATGGAGTTATTCAATCACCGGGGATCTGGCTTTTCCCCTTTCGTGTCAATCGAAAGACGAGCAATCGAAAGCGCACAACCGGGAGATCATCATGGAAAAAAATGAAATCAGTAAAACGCAGTTTTCTGAATTGCTCGACGAGGAGTTTGCGCGACCGCTGGCGCTGCAATCCGAAAGAAAAATGCCTAACTTCGACCCGATGCGGCACGTTGCACGCGGCTCCAGTAGACATATTTTCGAATATACGCCCGACGTGCATGTGATGCTGAAGCGCGAGCAGGGCGGGTACACGCTATTGATTACCTGATCGCAATATTTCGCGTTAATCTGACGGCAAAGATGCATCGGCGATCTCGAGCAGATAAGTCCACGGGAATACACCACGGATGTGGCCATCGCTAAAATGCAGTTGGATGCCGTAACCGAGCGGCGACCCGGCGACTATGTCGACTTCGTCGGAAGTCGCTGCGGCATTGCCCGTTAGCGATTGATAGCGGCATTCTGCGCAGCGGCAATGGCGGCGCAGCACTGCACCGCTCAGCTCGATCTGCCGATCGTTCCAGCCGAATGCCAGGTTGCCGCCGATGACGGCGCAGCTATTCAGGCTCATTACGAGGTTGCGCGCGTGTCTGAATGCGCCGTTATCTGCGTTACCGCCAGCCGAGCCGCTTTGCGTACATCGGGGTCCGCATCTTGGGCGGCAATAGCCAACGCCGCGATGGCTTCGGCGCTGCCGACTTCGCCGAGAGCGAGCGCCGCTTCTTTGCGCACGTTGCTTAGCGTGTGTTGCAACAGTTCGATTAACGGGGCAAGTGCGGCGATATCACCCAGGCGACCGAGCGCGCGGGCTGCGCGTAATTGCACCTGCCAGGCGTGATCGCTGAGTGCTGCGATCAATGCGGGCGCGGCTTGGGGCGGCAACAATTTTCCGAGTGTGGTCGCGGCTTCTTCACGCACTGTCCAGACCGAATCGTTAAGCGCAGCGAGTAAGGCTTGCACTACGGCATCGTTATCGGCCATGCCCAGTGCCCCGGTCGCGGCGCGGCGCACTTCGGCCTCGTTGTCATTCGTGGCGAGTTGCGCGAGTTGCGGCAGCGCCTCTCGATATTTCAGCCAGCCCAGCACGCCGATCGCTTCGCGGCGCAAGCTGGCGTCGGGGTGCGCTAACGCATCGCGGGCGGGAATCGCTGCGGCCGGCAAACGCAATTCGCGTAGCGCATGCAGCGCCGCTGCGCGCACGAAAATGTTTTCGTGCACGGCCCACGGCAACAGGCGTTCGCCAGCTTGCGGTGTTTTCAACTCGGAGAGGCTTTGTGCGCTGGCACCGCGCACATCCGCATCCGTATCCAGCAGCGCCAGGGCGAGCGCGTCAACCACGACATCATTTTCCCAACCTGCGAGCAACCGTGCCGCTTCCGCTCGCACCGATGCAGCGGGATCAGTGAGCGCTGCGATCAGTACTGGCAAATGATTTTCGTCACCGAAATCGGCAACATCGATCAGCGCGATGCGGCGCATTCCGGAATCGTCACTGGCGAGTCGCGGTTGCAGCGCGGCGATGTCTTCGTCGCCATCGATCAGGCTATTGATTAGTTCACTATTCGTCGTCATTACGTCGTCGGCTTCTGTGTGCGTTGCATTAAATGGCGAGTTTGACGCCGGGTGCGATTTCCCACGGCGCACCCAGCGGCGAAAGTCGGTGTCCGCCGGCGTGCGGATTTTCCGCGTCGGTACCGTCGTCGTGCAGCAGTTGAATGCAATGCCGCTTCAGCGCGGCAAACCGCGACGAGGTCAGCAGCGATGCATGGCGCGGTCGCGGGAAATCGAGTTTTATTTCTTCGACGATACGGCCCGGACGTGGGCTGATCACGATAATTCGATCGGCGAGAAACAATGCCTCATCGATATCGTGAGTGACAAATAAAATCGTGGTGCGAATGCGTGACCACACATCGAGCAGCAATTCCTGCATGCGCAAACGCGTGATGGCATCGAGGGCGCCGAACGGTTCATCCATCAATAGCACGCGCGGATGGTTGATCAGCACGCGGGCTATTTCAACACGTTGCTGCATGCCGCCGGACAATTGCCAGGGATAACGATCGGCAAATTCTTCGAGGCCCACCAGTTGCAACAACTCGCGCGCCTGTGTGTGGCGTTCGCTGCGGTTGACACCTTTCATTTTTAAACCGAAAGCGACATTGTCGATCACTTTCTGCCATGGAAATAGCGTGTGATGCTGGAATACCAGTCCACGCTCGGGATGGGGCGCGGTGACGGTTTTGCCATCGACGCGTATCGCGCCGCATTCGGGAGCTAGATGTCCTGCAACCGCGCCGAGCAATGTCGATTTTCCGCACCCGGAGGGGCCGAGCAAACACACGAGTTCGCCCGCTGCGATTTCGAGCGATACATCTTGCAGTGCCGCAAATCGCTGCTCGCCGCTGCCGAGATGAATGCTGAGGTTGTCGATCGATACGGTTCCGTTTGTAGCGATGCCATTCATGATTTATTTCCTTCACGTTTGCTGTGGTCCCACGGCATGAGCCACGCGCCGACCTGACGAATCAGTACGCTGCTGCCCATGCCGAGTGCGCCGATCAGCAACATGCCGACGACAATGTTGGCGTAATTCTGCAATGTGTACGATTCCCACGTGTAATAGCCGATACCGAACTGCCCCGAAATCATTTCGGCAGTGACCAGACAAAACCAGCAGGTGCCCATGCCTATCGATAGACCGGTGACAATGGCCGGTGCGGCAGCGGGCAGTATCACTTCGCCGAACAACGCCAATTCGCGCGTGCCCAGGCTGCGCGCCGATGCGATCAGGCGCGTGTCGACGTGTTCGACGCCGTGAATGGTGTTGAGCAAAATCGGAAACAGCGCGCCGACGAAGGTGATGTAAATCATGCTGGCTTCCGATGAGGGAAACATGAGGATTGCGAGTGGAATCCACGCGACTGCCGGAATCGGTCGCAGCATTTCCAGTGGCGGCAATAACAATTGTTGCGCCCAGCGAAAACGCCCGATTACCAGCCCAAGTACCACACCCAATATCGCCGCAATGGAAAATCCGAGTGCGATGCGATACAGGCTGCTGCGCAAATGGAAAACCAGTTTCGGCGACGTGAATAAATCCCACGCCGCATGCAACACTTCCAATGGTGGCGGCACATTGGCAAATGTGATCAGGCCGAGGTTCACACGTTGACTGGCGAGCACATGCCACACCAGTACACAGCCAGCGATGGATATTAATTGCAGCGCAAATTGTCGCAGCGAGCGCGCCGACAATTTGCGCCCATGACGCCTGCGAATTTGCGGTCTGGGTGTCGGCACGTTCGGTATCGCCATCCCCGATGCATCGGCCACGATTTTTCCTCTGTTGGAATTGTTTTCTAACACGGTCGCAAGTCAGTTAAATGTGGAGCCGATCTACCCAGGCTTTTGCGGCGACCGTGCGCCGCCGGGAGCGGCGCCCGAGCTGCCATGGATGGCGCTTTTTGCGTGTCGTCGAAAAAGACTGAGTAGATCGGCGGGTCGATGGTATGAATCTTCGACTACCGCCGAGCCCCATGCTCATTGAACGGCGAGCGTATTCGGTTGCTGCCGAGCCTGCGCGTAATCGAAATATTTGCCTTTGTTCGCGGACGCAAATTTTTCGGCTGCATCTTTCTGCAGGAACGCATGCAGCTGACCTTTGTCATCACTCGCGAACCACGCCAGCTTCGCCAGCAACTTGATACCCGACGCATAATCCTGGGCGTACACCACACGAATCTGCTTGCCGGCGGCTTCGAGTTTTTTCGCATCGGCGAACGCGGATTCCGGGCTCGCGTAACTGCGCACTTTGGCTTCACCTTTTACCCAGACCTGCGCGACGCGTTTGATGTCGGTAATCGGCTTGCCGGTGCTGGCGTCATTGCCGATCAGCGGGGTCTTGTCGTAGTTGCCGAGTTGCTGCGCGTAATTCAGGCCAGAAAGTTTGAAAGCCTCCTGCAAGTAACGGTCATCGATAAAACTGTCGACGTCGAGATTGCTATCAGTCCGCTTCAGAAACTTCAGCGTTTCGATGGAGGTTTTCAGTGCCTGCCGATATTCCGGCTTCCAGGTGAAATCACGTGTCTGCAGGCCGAGCGGGCCGTGATAGAGATAGGCAACCTCGGCATCGACGCCGGTCACTTGCTGAATCAGCTCGCTGTATTTTTCCGGCTCGGCTGCAAACAACCGATTGGCCTCGACCGCCGCGCGCAAAAATGCAGTGACGATCTCCGGATATTTCTGCGCGTATTCGGCGTTCACCAGCGAGCCGTGGA
>JBEVMI010000273.1:0-3129 GCA_040508685.1 Spongiibacteraceae bacterium | reverse complement strand
CGCAAGCTTACGCTTGCATTAAACTTTTTCAGTAATTCAGGAGCGATCTCGAGTTTATCCAGATCGCCTTTTGCTTCGGCTGTTCGCACTCGACCCGCCAAGGATGCAACATCTGCACTCATGTCTTCTTCGTAAAGTGCAAAGCTGGTCTTGGGCGAACAAATACGATCAACCAGCGCGCGGAACATACGGTTACCCGCGTGCCGTCCGCCTCGGTACGACGGATAAATCATATTAATTTTTTGCTGGCCACTTAGCAGCTTCTCGGCGTAATTCGGTTCATCACCGAAGCCTTCAAAATTCTTCAGAGAGCTGGTCGCAAAGCGGTTTGCCTCCACTTTGCTGCGCGGGATAATCGACAATTTTCCAGTAGTGCCCGTTGAATGATTGATAGCTAACGGCGTTTGCACATCAAGTGCGCAAAACCAGTCATCAATCGAGCGACAGTCAGCAACGTCGACCTGTGACAAGTCGTGAACAGTCAGCTTGTCGAGCCATTGGGTTAACTGCTTGAACTTACCCTTTTCCAACAACGTCATGGGATACGATTTGTACGCCGAATGCTGAAGCAGCAGTGGAACCACATCATCAAGCGTGTTTATTTTGACGACCTGTTGCAGAGCTATAAGTTTGGATAAGGTGGGAATGCGCTCGCCAAGATCGGCGAACCGTTGTTTGAGCAAACGGATTTGAAAGGCATCGACCCGATCCTGCGCAATCGTCCACCACACACGATTGGACAGGGCCATGAGCGCATCGCCGTCAGATTCATAATCGATGATTTGATCAACGTTCTTCTCTGCACTCACGTCACACACCTCGAATCAAATGCATTAAAATCGGCAGCCCTGCGCCAGAGCGCAGCTTTCTCCCCAGATCGATATCCACACCACTACCGAGCAACCACAATGCCTGCCTGCTGGCGATCCCATGTTGCTGCGGTGATACCCTCCGCTCGCAATTGATGTTTAAGCACCTTATTCATGGGGTTTACAGGAATTGCGTCTCGAAACTCGATATAACGTGGCACGGCGAAATAAGGCAGTCGCTCGATCGACCACAAACAGATTTCCGCCTCACTGGTCGTGTTATTGGGCTGCTTTACGATGGTTAGTTTGACTTCATCTTCGCCCAGCTCCGATGTCACCGCATGCGCAGCAATTTCGCGGACCGCGGCGTTTTGTCGAAACACCGCTTCCAGCTCAAGGCTGGATATATTCTCTCCACTGCGACGGATGTAATCCTTTTTGCGATCGACAAAATGAAAATAGCCATCCTCGTCAAAGCGACCAATATCCCCCGTGTGAAACCAGAGATTGCGGAATACTTCCAGCGTCTCCTCGGGTCGTTTCCAGTAGCCGGAAAACATGATTGATGGCTTTTTCGGGCGACACAATACTTCGCCCGCCGCGCCTTGGGGCACGGGCATATCGAAATCATCCACGATCATCACGTCGAAAAGATCGTTGCGCTTCCCAGAAGTGCCCGGTTTGGCATAGTCGGTATACGCCAGGCTGGTCATGACGGATGCTTCGGTCATGCCATACGCGTTAGCCCCTGCACGCTCGACACCGAAGCGATTGCGATAGATGTTTTGCAAACGCTCATCAAATGGCGCCCCAATCACAACGCGAACTTGACCATAACAGGCCTTCAGCGCCGGCGAATCTTCGCTTTGCGCAATCAGGGGAATCATGATCCCCATCGCGTTGACAATGGTTGCGCGGCAATGCTGAATTTCCTGCCAGAATCCGGAGAGAGAGAAACGCGGCGACAAAACCGTGGTGCCCTGAGTCAATAACGCCGCGACAACTGAACCCACCGCCTGCAAGTGAAATAACGGCAAACATGTCCAGCAGACATCTTCCCCAGTGCGATTGACGTTGTAGGTCGCGATTTCGCCATTGCTCACGGCATAACGATGACTAACCATGCAGGCCTTCGATCGTCCCGTTGTGCCTGACGTAAAGACCAGCATCGCCAAATCCGTCGGCAGAATGCGAGCGACATCGAGCTCCCCCTGTGTTGTCAAGAGCTCTTCCATCGCTATGGCCGAGAGTTTCGTAAGGGCCGGCGTATCCTCCAGGTCACCTACGATCACGGTGCTCAGATGTGAAAAACTCGTCTCGATGGCAACGATACGCTCGACGTAGCCAGCCTCGACCACAATTAGTTTCGCCAGCGACTCATTGACTTGGTGCGATAAAAAATCGCCTTTGAGTGCGGTATTGAAAGGCACCCAGATAGCGCCCAGCTTATTCGCTGCGAACCATAACAATACGAGATCAATACTGTTTTCGAGCAATGTAGCGACCGTGTCGCCGCCTTGAATACCAAACTTTTGCAAACCTAGCGCGAGCGCGTCGCTACGTCGATCAAATTCCCTAAAGCTGATACTGCGTTCTTTGCAGCACAAAAAAATATGCTCCGGCTGCTCTGCGACGCAGACTCGTAGCAGGCCGGTCAGCGTATGGAGATCGGTTGCCGACATAAATTTTCCTCTAAATAAGGCCGGATAATTGTTCAAAATACGATAGGCCTAATCTCATAGGCGGCACTGCCTCAAAAAATCACACATGCGATTTTATGCAGCCGAAATTCCGCCGTTAACGCTGACCACCTGACCCGTGATATGCGATGCCAGCGGGCTTGCCAGGAATACCGCCATTGGCGCCACATTTTCAGCAGAGGCGACACCCAGCCGAGCCCGCTTCTCAGCTTTTTCAAACAGCTTTTTGGAAAACCCGTTAGCCATTACGCGTTCATAGGTTTTCGTGCCGCGCGTGATCGAGGGCGTTACCGCATTAACCCGAATATTTTGACGTCCCAGCTCAAGACTGAGTGCACGAACAAACATCACATTGGCCGCCAGCGCTCCTCCCAGTACGGCTTCACCAGGAGTAGCAACCTTCGCTGCATCCGAGGCAAAGGACACAATCGCACCGCCCCCTTTTGCCAGCATTTGCGGAATGGCGTGTTTGCAACATTCGAGAAGGCTGAGATAAATGCCCGATATTGCCGCAGTCCAGTCGGCGCGACTGGTTTCCATAAACGGTTTAGGTCCCGAGCCCTCAGTCATGCAGGTGTGAATAAAAATGTCGACGCCACCATACTGCCCAGCCACGTAAT
>JBEVMI010000234.1:0-9172 GCA_040508685.1 Spongiibacteraceae bacterium | reverse complement strand
TTCGTTATGATGTCGACGATTTTTATCTGAGCAATGGCGATGACGGCGGCAGTCAGGCCGATAACGCGACCACCGGGTCCGTCGGCGTTTCGTACGCGGTAACGCCGCAGGCGAATGTGTATTTCACTCTCGGCCGCGGTTACGAAACACCGACACTGACCGAGCAGGCGTACGCCGCCGACGGCGGCCGCGGTTTTAACCGGAATTTGCAACCCTCGTTCAGCACGCAATATGAATTCGGCTGGAAGGCCGTGCTCGGTGCCGGTGTGCGCGTGAATGTTGCCGCGTTCCAGATCGATACCGAGGATGAGATCGTGGTCGCCGCGTCGAGCGGCGGCCGCACCAGTTTTCAGAATGCCGGTGCTACCGAACGCCGCGGTTTTGAACTCGGCATCGACGGCCGCTTCGGCAAAAACTGGAGCGCGAGTTTTGCGTATACCCATTTGGCGGCCGTTTACGCCGATGATTTTGTTGCCGGTGGCCGTCTGATTCGCAGTGACAATCGGCTGCCCGGCGTGCCGGAGAACACGGCCTTCGCCGAAATTGTATTCCGCCCCAATGCGCACTTCAGCACCGCCCTGGAATCGATATACCGGGATCAGGTTGAGGTCGAGGATGCCAATCTGGCGCAAGGCGCACCCGCCTACACCGCGCTGAACTGGCGCGCAGCACTGGAGCAGCAGTTCGGCGCCTGGTCCGTGCAGCAGACGTTGCGGGTGGATAATTTGCTGGACCGGCGTTATATCGGTTCAGTCATTGTCAACGAAGCCAATACACGTTACTACGAAGCGGCACCCGGTCGCAGCTGGTACGCCGGCATCGGCGTCGGCTACCGGTTCGAATAAATTTCGGGAGAATCAGCGATGTTGAAGATCGAAGCCATCCCCGCCTTTCGCGATAATTACATCTGGCTGTTCTACGACGAGACGGAGCGGGCGGCGTGGGTGGTCGATCCCGGCGAGGCGCAGCCGGTGCTGGCTGCACTCGCCGCAAAAAATTTGCCGCTGGCCGGCATTCTGGTTACGCACCACCATCCCGATCATGTCGGCGGGGTCGCACAATTGCGCGAACATTTTTCAGTCCCCGTCTACGGCCCGGCCAATACCCCGGCGAAAGGTATTGAACATCTGGTGAGAGAGGGCGATCGCGTGACTGCGGCCGGGTGTGAGTTTTCGGTGATTGCGGTGCCGGGACATACGCTCGATCACATTGCGTATTTTTGTGCGGCGCCGACATCGGCTCAGACGCTATCCGCGCAAGCCCCGATTTTATTTTGCGGCGATACGTTGTTTGCCGGCGGTTGCGGTCGCGTTTTTGAAGGCACCTTCCCGATGATGTACGACTCACTGCAAAAATTGGCGCTGCTGCCGGCGTCGACATGGGTTTATTGCGCACACGAATACACGCTGTCGAATCTGCGGTTTGCAGCCGCGGTCGAGCCCGACAACAAGGCGCTGCAGCAGCGCACGGCAACGGATCAGCAAAAACGCGACCGCCAGCAGGCGACCGTACCATCGACGTTGGCTGTCGAGCTGGCCACCAATCCGTTTTTGCGTTGCGAAGAACATACCGTGCGGCGAAGGGCCGAGAGTTTCGCGGGACAGAGCACGAACTCCGATGCGGAGACTTTTGCCATACTGCGCGGCTGGAAGGACGAATTCTGAAGCTCAGAAACTTTTCTTTTTGGAATACATTCAATAATTGATAAAGGGAAAAGAGTAGATAGCGGCCGCCTCCGTCGGTTAATTGCCCTTCTTTTTCGAGTGCATCGACAGTCGCAATTGCCGGGATAACGGCTAATGCGACTGGCCGTTCGGATGGCCCGGGGGCAGGCTTGCGCCGCTCCGGCCCATCCGGATAGTCGAATGCGAGGTCGATCTCCATGTCCGCTTCTCAACAAGTTCGCTCCTTCTGTCGCACCTGTGGCGGCGCCTGCGGTGTCCTGCTCGATATTGATGATGCCGGTCGCCTGACTGCGGTGCACGGTGACAAAGACCATCCGCTGACCAAAGGTTATATCTGTGTCAAAGGTGCGCGTGCGCCCGATGTACACAATTCGCCGCAGCGCGTGACCCGCCCCTTGAAACGTCAGCCCGATGGCAGTTTTGTCGAAATTTCGCTGGCGCAGGCCTGCGATGAAATTGCCGCGAAATTGAGCGAGATCGCCGCGCGCGATGGCCGGGAGGCCAATGCGATCTATCACGGTACACAGGCCTCCACCAATACCGCGACGGTGCCGATGATCCGCTCGTGGGTCGCCGCCAGCGGTAGCCGTATGTGTTCGTCGATGAGTATCGATCAGGTCGCGAAAGTGCTGGCGATGGATCGCCTCGGCACGTGGGCCGGCGGCGTGCTGTCGTTTCAGCAGTGCGATGTGTGGATGTGTTTCGGCAGCAATCCTCTGGTATCGGTGATGGGGGGCTTCAACGGTTTTTATTCGCTGAACCCGACCAAACGCATCAAGGAAGCGAAAGCGCGGGGCATGAAGATCATCGTCATCGATCCGCGCCGCAGCGAGACCGCGCATTACGCCGATATCCATTTGCAGCCTTACCCCGGTCAGGATGCCGCGATTGCCTCCGGCATGATTCGCCGCATTCTGGAGCAGGGCTGGCACGACGCCGAATTTACTTCGCGCTGGGCCGATGGCCTCGACACGTTGCGCGAGCTGGTCGAGCCGTTCACGCCGGACGTTGTTGCGCAACGTGCCGGCATCGACGAAAACGATTTCCTGCAGGCAGTGGAATTGTTCGCTGCGTCGGGTCGCAAGGGCGGCGCCTTCACCGGCACCGGTCCGGACATGGCCGCGCATTGCAATGTCGCCGAGCATTTGATCCAGTGCATCAACATTGTCTGCGGTCGTTATCCGCGGGCCGGCGACAAGGTGCAAAATCCTGGCGCCATTTCGCCGTCGACGCCGATGTTCGCGCAGGTGAATGCGCCGACCCGTGCGTTCGACAAAACGCCGAAGAGCCGCATCGGCGGTTATGCGCAATTGCTCGGTGAATTTATGACGGGCACGTTGCCCTATGAGATCACCACGCCCGGACCGGGTCGTATTCGCACGCTGATCTGTGTCGGCGGCAACCCCGCCGCGGTCGTGCCCGATCAGAAAAAAATGGTCGATGCGCTGCGCGATCTGGAAATGCTGGTTGCGGTCGATCCGTTGATGACGCAGACCGCACAACTCGCGCATTACGTGATTCCACCGAAGCTGCAATTCGAACGCAGCGATCTGCCGCGGCCGTGGTTCGAGCGCACGTATTTCGATCAGGCGTATTCGCAATACGCCGCGCCAGCGTCGACACCGCCCCCCGGATCAGAGGTGATTGACGACTGGCTGTTGTTCGTCGAACTCGCGAAGCGGTTGAATTTCTCGCTGAGTTATTACGGCGTCGAGCTGGATCTGACGCAGCCGTTCGATAACGACTACCTGCTCAGCCTGATCATGCAGGGCGCGCCACTGGTGTTCGACGAGTTGAAGAAACATCCGGAAGGTTTGCATAACACGGCTACGCAATTTGTCGAAGCGGCGGCCGTCGACGCGCAGGGTCGCTTCGACATGACGCCGGCCGATGTCATCGCCGAGTTCAAAACATTTGCCGTGGATTTGCCGACGCCAGGATTTACGCATCTGCTCGCGGTGCGCCGCATTCGCGAGGCGATCAATTCGCACGGCGTCGAATACACCGAAGAGCGGCGCATGCCGCATGCGAATCCGGTCCATCTCAATCCGGCGGATTTGCTGCAGCTCGGCTTGAGTGAAGGTCAGGATGTCGCGGTGGCCTCGGCGCACGGCAGTGTCATCGGTCGCGCGGTTGGCGATGCATCGCTGCGCAGCGGCGTAATCACGATGAATCACGGCTGGGGTGATCTGCCGGGTAAATCGAAAGCGGATATCAAAGGCAGTTCGGTGAATCTGTTGATTTCGCTCGACAGCGATTTGCAGCCGCTTACCGCGATGCCTCGCATGTCGGGAATACCGGTCAACATTACGCCGCTGATTGCCGCGCGGCGTGCGTAACTTATGCGAAAAATTAATTTTCACATTTCATCGAGGAGAGCGGTATGAAACTCGGTATTGAAGGCAAGGTGGCGTTGGTCGTCGGCGGCACGCAGGGGCTGGGTCTCGCGTGTGCAGAAGAATTCGGCGCCGAAGGTTGCAAGGTCGTGGTGGCATCGCGCACACAGGCCAACGTCGACAAAGCCGTCGCGAAACTGCGCGAAGCCGGCTACGAAGTCAGCGGGTTCGCCGCCGATTGCACCAGCAAAGCCGGCATCGAAGGTGCGGTAGCGTTTACGCAGCGCACGTACGGCTCGCCGGACATCGCGTTGTACAACGTCGATTCGGGCACCAAGGGCGCATTCCTCGATATCGACGACGAGATACTGATGCAGGCCTGCAATAACAACGTGATGGGTTTCGTCTGGATGTCGCGCGCAATCATCCCGCACATGCAGGAGCAACGCTGGGGCCGCATTCTGACCATCGGCACCAATTCGGTGAAGCAGCCGCACCGCGAACTGCCGCGCGCTGCGCAGAATACCTTCCGCGTCGGTGCGCTGGCGCTGTGCAAGACCATGTCGGCCGAGCTGGGCAAATGGGGCATCACGGTCAATACGATGGGCACGGGCGGTTTTGAAACGGATCAGTTCAAGGAGGTGTTCGGCAAGATCGCCGCATCGAATGGTCGCTCTTATCAGGACCAGATGGCGCTGATGTCGAAAAACGTGCCGATGGGTCGTATCGGCGATCCGAAGGAAATGGCTGCGGCAGTGGCGTTTCTGGCGTCCGATCGAGCGGGTTACATCACCGGCCAGGTGCTGGTCATCGACGGCGGGCTGATCGAATCGTTGCAGTAAGCGTTGAGAGTAGAGGTGGCGCGCGATGGTGTGAGCCATACCGCGGATTTTCGTCTACGCCGCTTGGCAGCGCGCTGCAGCGGCAACACCTGACAACGTTTTTCAACTTCTGATCGCGGGCGGTGATGTCGGTGGGTGGCGCACAATGCTGTCGCCGACGCGACGTTATTTCCTATTGCCACATCGTGGTACAGCGGCGCCAATATCGTCGGCAAGCCACGTATTTTCATGCCTTATGTCGGCGGTGTTGGCGTCTATCGGGATATTTGCGCTAAGGTCGCACAGTCGGGGTATTCCGGGTTGCGCGTCACGTAAGCGTCTCTGAATCATCCAGAATTTCAGCGCTAACCATAACGGCGGAGTCCATTGATGTTTGATGATGTTTTGTCGGGCCAGGTGGCGTTAATTACCGGCTCGACCTACGGCGTCGGCCTTGCGAGCGCCGAGGCGATGGGTCGCGCCGGTGCGCGTGTGGTGATTCTCAACGGCCGCAATGAACAGGCCGGCGCGGAGGCGTGCGCAAAACTTGCTGCGATTGCACCGGACACGCAATTTCATTTCGTGCGCGCCGATATGAATTCGCTCACCGATATCGAAGCGTTGTTCGCGCAAACCAAAACCCTGGCTGGCGGCCTCGATATTTTCGTGCATTGCGGTTACGGCGGCGGCGCCGCGCACGCGCCGGATATCTTCACTAATCAAACGCCGGAAAATTCCGCGGCGACGGTCAACAGCATTCTGATTAGCCTGATCAACTGCTGCCATTTCGCAGCACCCTTATTGATCGAACGCGGCGCCGGTTCGATTCTCGGCATCACCTCCGACGCGGCCAAGGTTCCGACACCCGGCGAAAGTGTGCATGGCGCAGCACTGGCGGGATCGGTGATGTTTTTGCGCACCCTGGCGCGCGAACTCGGGCGCCACAAAATTCGCGTCAACGGCGTCACGCCGTCGCTGATTCGCGACACGCGCAACTACGAAACGGTGATGGCCGGCGGGTTCTCGCAAAAATTATTCGAATCGATCGAGAAGCGTGCATTGCTCGGCGTGCCCGGTCCGGAAAATCTGGCGCCGTTGATAACGTTTTTATCCAGCAGCTACGCCTCGCATATCACGGGCCAGATCGTCAGCGTTAACGGAGGAATTTCCGGAGCATGAACCTAACCTTACCCCTGGACACCATTACCGCTGCATTCGCGCGTGCGGTCGCAGCCGTACCCGATCGTATTTTTCTCGATTGTCAGGGCGCAACGCTCACGTTCGCAGAGGTCGATGCGCTGAGCACGCGGTATGCGCACGGGCTCGCCGCGGCGGGCGCCAAAAAAGGCGAGCCGGTCGCGTTGATGCTCGACAATAATTTGGAGCACGTGTTGTTGTGGCTGGCGATCAATAAACTCGGTGCGATCAGCGCACCGGTCAACACCGGCTTCAAAGGCCATTACCTGCGCAATCAACTGGCCGACAGCGATGCCGGTATCGCCATCGCGGAGGCCGCCTACTGCACACGCATTGCCGAGATCGAGGCTGAATTGCCGCGACGGCTGCAATTGTTTTCGCGGGGCGAAGCGGATTCCTTATCCGAAGGCAAACCGGCGGCGCTCGATTGGTTGCTGTCGCAGGAGACCACACCCATCGAAGATTCAAACGGGCCGCTCGATACCGCGCTGCTGGTGTACACCTCGGGCACTACCGGTAACTCAAAAGGCTGCATGATTCCGCACAATTTGCCGTGCAATCTGGCGTGGGGCGCCGTGCATTATCGCGGTGTGAAAGCGGGCGATGTGATCTGGTCGCCACTGCCATTGTTTCATCTGAATGCAATCGCCGTGGTCGTGGTGACGGCGCTGGTTGCGCAGTGCACCGCCGCGATCGCGCCGCGATTTTCGGTCAGCAATTTCTGGCCGGAAATTCGCCGCACCGGCGCCACGGTGGTCAGCCTGCTCGGATCGTTGGCCGCGCTGCTCGCGGATGCGGAAGACAACGCCGATGCCCAGGCCTGCGTCGGCCAAATCCGTTTGTTGATGGCGGCACCGTTTCCACTGGATATCGCAGCGAAATGGCAGCAGCGTTTCGGCGTCGTGTCGAGATCAGCAGGCGCCTACGGCATGACTGAAGCGGCGACCATCACCGGCACGTTGCCGGATGACACGCCGCCGGCTGGCAGCTCGGGTCGCAGCGGCCTCGATTTCGACGTGCGCATCGTCGATGAGATCGATCGCGAATTACCCCGCGGCGAAGTCGGCGAGATCGTGTGCCGGCCGCGCGCGCCCGGTATTTTATTCAGCGGGTACTGGCGTAAGCCGGAGGCGACGCTGCAGGCATTCGGCACGCTGTGGTTCCACACCGGCGATCTCGGTCGCATGGACGCTAACGGTTATCTGTTTTTTGCCGATCGCAAAAAGGATTACATCCGCCGCCGCGGCGAAAATATTTCGTCGACCGAACTGGAAGCGATCTTTCGCAAACATCCGGCTCTGCGCGATGTCGCCGTGCACGCGGTGTTATCGCCGTTGGGTGAGGACGATGTCAAAGTCACTGCCGAGCTGGTGACGCCCGGTGCAGTCAGCGCCGAAGATTTATGCCGCTGGTCGATCGATCGCGTGCCGTATTTTGCCGTGCCGCTGTATATTGAATTTCGCGATGAACTGCCGCGCAGCGCCACCGGCAAGGTCTTGAAAAACCAGCTGCGTGAAGAAGGTAAAACGTCCACGACCTGGGATCGCGAAGCTGCCGGTCTGCGTTTTGAACGGCGTTGAAAACGAGTGACTCACGCATGATCGAACTCTGGTACGCGCCGACGCCGAATGGCTGGAAAATCACCATCATGCTGGAAGAGTGCGGCCTGCCTTATCGCCTCCGCACGATGTCGTTGCGCGGCGATCAGCACAGCGACGCATACGCGCGCATCTGTCCGACTGGAAAAATGCCGGCTATCGTCGACGAAACACCGAATGATGGCGGTGCGCCGCGCACTCTGTTCGAGACCGGCGCGATTCTTTTATATCTCGCCGAAAAATCCGGGCAATTTATGCCGCAGTCCGGGGCGGGCCGCGACAGCGTGTTGTCGTGGCTAATGTGGCAGGTCAGCGCGCTGGGCCCGATGCTGGGGCAGAACGGCCACTTTCTGTTGTATGCGCCAGAGCCGGTGCCCTACGCGCAACGACGTTTCCGCGAAGAGGCGCAGCGGTTATACGGCGTGCTCGATCGCCAGTTGGCGCGCACAGGTGCGTATATCGCCGGGCCCGATTACAGCATTGCCGATATCGCCTGTTTTCCCTGGGTGATGACGCATAAAGCGCAGCGGTTTACGCTCGACGATTATCCGCAGGTGAAACGTTGGTACGCGAATTTACGCGCACGCCCGGCATTGCAGCGCGGGCTTGCGATCGGTCGCGAACAAAAACTGTTGGGCGGTGAAACGCAGCGCAAGGTTCACGGCGAATAACGGACGTAATAATTTGCGGATGAAATGGCGATGACAACGCTCGAAGTGTTTTTTGATTGTTCCAGTCCGTGGACCTATCTCGGTTTTCACAATGTGGTGCCGCTGGCGCAACGGTTCGGTATCGCAATCGACTGGCGCCCGATTATCGTCGGCGGTGTTTTCAATGCGGTAAATCGTCAGGCGGTTGACCAGCGCGAAAACCCCGACGTGCCACGCAAGGCCGAATACGCGCTCAAGGATTTACGCGACTGGGCGCGTTTCACCGATCTCACGATCAATTTTCCACCGAAATGCGGCCATCCCGTCAACGCCGTTAAATGCATGCGGGCGTGTCTGATCATGCTGGATTTAGATTTGCTGGTGCCATTCGCCACCGCCGCATTTGAAGCATTGTGGCGTGACGGGTTGGATCTGGCGCGCGACGAGGTGCTCACGCAATTGTGCAGCCGTGTCGGTGCCGATCCGCAATTAGTGCTTGCCCAAATAGCGACGCCAGCGTTTAAGGAGCGGCTGCGCAACAACACCGACGAACTCATCGAACGCAACGGGTTTGGTTCGCCGACTTTTTTTATCGATGGTACCGACATGTATTTCGGCAACGATCGGCTGGTGCTGGTTGAAGCAGCACTGCAGCGCAGTCTCGCAGCGGGGCGATAACATCATGACGATTTTGGTGGTCATCGCCGCGCTCGGTTGTGCGCTGGTAGGCGGCGTATTCTTCGCTTTCTCCACGTTCGTCATGAAGGCGCTCGCGCAATTGCCGACTGTGCACAGTATCACTGCGATGCAGCGCATCAATGTCGTGGTATTAAATCCGTTATTCCTCGGCGCCTTTATAGGCACCACATTGCTCTGTGTCGTTCT
>JBEVMI010000226.1:0-8474 GCA_040508685.1 Spongiibacteraceae bacterium | reverse complement strand
CGCGCCACAACCACCAAACATTCAATTAGCGCGTCGATAAAACGCGTGCGCCCTCGCAAGCAAGCCTGTTTTTCCTCAGTTTATAGTGCCCCTTGCCCGCTCATAACACGACTGGGTTCACCGTCTCGCCTCCTTTAAGATCGCCGCTGATTCCATAGCCGTGCGGCTGGAGACACATCCATGCAATTGGCATTTGCTCCCGAAGAAGACTTGTTTCGCGCGGAAGTGCGCGACTGGATTCACGCCAACAAACCGCGCACGCAGCCGCCGCTCGATACGCCGGCATTGCGCGAATACGATCTCGCCTGGCAGCGCAAACAATTCGACGCCGGTTATGCCGGCATCGGCTGGCCAAAAGAATACGGCGGCCTCGGCCTGTCGCTGACGCGGCAACTGATTTGGTACGAAGAATATGCCAAAGCCCAGGCGCCGTTTATCGGCACCTGTTTTGTCGGTCTCGCGCATGGCGGCCCGACGTTGATTGCACGCGCCAACGAAGAACACAAATCCTTTCATCTGCCGAAAATCCTGCGCGGCGATGTGGTGTGGTGTCAGGGTTTTTCGGAACCTTCCGCAGGCTCCGATCTGGCGTCGTTGCGCACACGCGCACATGTCGATGGCGACCACCTCGTCGTCAACGGCCAAAAGGTCTGGACCAGCTACGCCGATGTCGCCGATTACCAGGAATTGCTGGTGCGCACCGATCCCGACGCGCCGAAACACAAAGGCATCAGCTGGGTCATCTGCGATATGAAAACACCGGGGATCACCGTGCGCCCCATTCAAATGATGGATGGCCGCGCGGAATTCTGCGAAGTGTTTTACGACAATGTGCGCATCCCGCTCAAAAATGTCGTCGGCGAACTCAACGACGGCTGGAGTGTGGCGATGTCGACACTGTCGTTCGAGCGCGGCACGGCATTTATCGCTGACCAGGTCGAACTCGCAGTCCGCCTGCAACATCTGGTGGAACTCGCGCAACAACAGCGCGGGCTCGACGGCCGCCCGCTGATTCAACACGATGACGTCGCCGAAAAACTGGCGACGATGCGCGCCGAAGTCACCGCACTGCGCGCGATGACATACGCAACCGTGTCGCGCAATCTCACACGCACGCAGCCCACCGCGGAAGGTTCGCTGATCCGTGTGTTCTTCACCGGCATTCAACATCGCCTGCATCAGCTCGCGATGGAGTTGCAAGGCAATGATTCGCTGAAATTGCCGCGCGACAAACACGATTGGTCGCGCAATTATCTCTACAACTTTGCGTCGACGATCGCTGCCGGCGCAGAACAGATACAGCGCAACATTATTGCCGAGCGCGTGCTCGGCCTGCCGCGGAGTCGTTGAGCATGAATATCGAACCCACTGCGGAACAACAGGCACTGGTCGAAGCGGTCGCCGGATTTTTGCGCGAGCAATTGCCGGTCGATCGTTTCGTTAAGGCACAAAACAAAGAACACACCGGCACCGACGCGAGCTGGAGTTCACTGGTCGAACTCGGGCTGCTCGGTATCGCGCTGCCGGAATCCGTCGGCGGTATCGAACTCGGTCTCGCCGAAGAAGTTTTGCTGTATCGCGAAGCCGGGCGTTATCTGGTTTCGCCCTCGCTGATTGCCACCAATATCGCCGCCAAAATTGCACTCGCTCGCGGCGACGAAAAACTATGTGGCGATCTGGTGAACGGCGCACAACGCGCCGCGTTGGCCGTTCGCGATGGTGAAGACAAATTATTGTTGATCGACAGTGAAGGCTGCACCCAGATTTTGCTGATCGCAGAAGCACCGGTACTGTTGCAAAGCAATGAACTGGCAACCGGCGTGATGCTGGATGCCTTCGACCAGACTGTCTCGCTGATTGAAGTTAAAACATCGGCAGAGTTGCTGGCGAAAATCAGGGCAGCCATTAACGCCTCGTCAAATTCATTGATCCTGCAAACGACTTTGTTGATCGCGACCTACCTCACTGGGGTAGCACGTGCCGCGTGCGACACCGCGGTGGCGTACGCCGGTCAGCGCGAACAATTCGGCCGCCCCATCGGCAGCTTTCAGGCCATCGCGCATATCTGTTCGGAGATGGCCGCGCAAAGTGAAGCGGCGGCGGCGCAAACGCTGTTTGCGGCGCTGGTGATGCAGGAAGAGCAACCGGAGCCAGAGTTTCATGTCGCATCGGCGCAACTGCTCGCGGTGCGCGCGGCTTTACTGGCGGCGCGCCAGGGCATTCAGGTACACGGCGGCGTCGGTTTTACCCAGGAATACACGCCGCATTTATTCCTGAAGCGCGCGCATCTGATGGAGCGTTTATTGGCGCGCCGCCCCATTCGCAAGATATTGCTGGAGGGCGGTACCTTTAGTTGAAAATGAAAGTTCTGGTCTGAATCACCTGGAAGACATTGCCCTGACACCATCGATGCACTGACAGGGCAACGTTAAGAGCCGGCCATGTGCCAGCTTTTTTGCTTTGGCATAAGGGTCGCAAACTCACTCATATCGTGCGAGACGTCGGTCCGGAACAGGAAATGGTTCGCGGGTGTTCTTTTTCCATGGCACAGGTTTTGCCCCCTGTCCTGTGAGTACATACGGAAGAAGGACCCTCATCATGAAACTAACTCTGCGCCTTGCGGCTCTCGCCTTGGGATTTGGCCTATCCGTGCCGTCGCACCTGTTTGCCCAAGAGGCGCTCGCGCGACCGAATCAGCCAACAATCGGCACAGACAACACCGCCCTGTCCGATCCCACATTTCTTGCCTTGGTCGCGATGTACAGCATGGACGCCATGGATGTCGCGAAGCTTGCCTCGCAACACGCGCAAAGTCCGGAGTTACAGAAGCTGGCCGGCCGCATCCATCAGCAAGAGAAAGCATCGCTCCAAAAAATTCGAGGCATTGCAGAAGATTACGACATTAACTTGCCCCGGCGCTCAGGTATCGCCCGGCCTGGCCTGCTAGAACAGGAGCTTCCCATCGCCCCTGATGCGAGCTTGGATTTAGCGTATATCGAAAGGGTGTACATGAATCAGGCAGTGGCCTTGCGCCTGTTGGAAACGGCTGCAGCTGAACCGCAATTAAGTGCCGATATGCGCATCCTTGCCAACAATCTCAAGTCGATTCTCTGGCAGCAACGTCACGATATCGAGTTAGTTGCCGATCGTACGGCGCGCGTCAAATCCGAAGTCAGCTTGCAAATGTAAACGCACCCGACGCTGTCAGAGTTACAAGTAAATTGCTCAGGTTGCATAATTTACCGCCAGCTGGGCCAGCCAAACATCATTTAGCTGCCATATCACAGCAGTTAGACAGCGGATTTGCACTGGCATATGGATTGCACCCAGTGATGGGTAATATTAATTGCTCTGTCAGGGAGAACCTTATGCCCACTCAGACTCACGAAACACCCGTCTATGCCGGCGAACTCGCGGTGGACAGCCACCAGCCCGTCGATCTGATTGATGTGCTGATACAGGATCACCGAAACATCGAACAGCTTTTTGTCGAGTACGACCATTCATCAACATTCCACAACAAATTAAAACTGGCGAAAAAAATCTGCGAGGATTTGACGCTGCACACCACGCTCGAAGAGAGCACGCTATATCCGACGGCTCGCTCGGCGCCAGGTATTAACGATAACCTGCTGGCCAAAGCGCGGGTCGAACATGCCGCGCAAAAATGGCTAATGTCTCAAATCAAATTCGACACACCCGCATCCCCTTTATTCGATGCCAAGATGGCTGTGTTGCACGACTACTTTGTGCATCACACACACGAAGAAGAAACTGAATTATTTCCGCGCCTGGCCGCAGCGGCAACGACCATGGTCACGCTGGCTGCGGAGCTAATCGTCGAGCGCACAAATCCCAAAAAAAAGGTCGTAATGCACTGACAAATTCGCGCGCTCCTAACCTTGTGCCCCGTCCACGCTCCGCGCTGGACTATTATCGGCAGCCTTTGCTGCCAATCAGCAGGGAAATAAAAGTCCTAACCGCCTTCACCTGCTTGAGCACGTCCTACCGACTCTTTGCGATGCGGATATCCCCATTAATTTCCGCCACCCGCCGCGTATCCCAGTAAAACGGACGCAGCTCGACGATCACACCATCGACCAGCCGCCACATTTCAAAGACTTCGGCCTCGAACAGCTGGCCTGTGTTTTTCGATACACCAGTCAATTTGCCTTTGACTGCAAATCTATCCCCATCGGCTTCGCCAAGCACATACTCGACTTCGAGCTGCAGGTTGTCCCACGTTGCCATGATTAGTTTATTCAGTGCACGCCAGCCGGCGTGGCCATGATAGAAACCGCCGTAAGGTAATCCTTCCGGTTCGTGAATGACGATACCGGGATGCATCAATGCAAATTGCGTCGCGGCATCGCGATGGCGGAAAGATTCGAGGAATTTGTCCACGCTTGCGCGGTTGTTGATTGGTGTCATGTGATTTTCTCCCGGTAACCATGCTGCATGCTAAATCCGGATTGTTCGCGCAACAGAGTCTGTTTACCACTCGCATAAAAAACCCGCGGCTCGATTTAAGCCGCGGGTTTTCTTTTACAGCAATATTTACGCGATCAGATGAGTTCGATCGCCACCGCTGTCGCTTCGCCGCCGGCGATACAAATGCCAGCGATTCCGCGTTTGAGATTGCGGCGTTTCAGAGCATACAACAGCGTGACGAGGATACGCGCGCCGCTGGCTCCGATTGGATGACCCAGCGCACAGGCACCGCCGTTGACGTTGATTTTTTCGCGCGGAATATCGTGTGCGTGCATGGCCATCATCGGCACGGCCGCGAACGCTTCGTTGATCTCGAACAGATCGACGTCGGCAACGGACCAGCCAGTTTTCTTGAACAGCAGATCGAGCGCAAAATTCGGTGCACACGCGAATTCGCGCGGCGCACCGGCCCAATGCGTTTGCGCGACGATGCGTGCAAGGCCTTTGATGCCTTTCGCTTTCGCGGTGTCGCTATCCATCAGCACCAGTGCGGCGGCGCCATCGGAAATCGAGCTGGAGTTTGCGGCGGTAAGACGGCCACCGTCGCGACGAAATGCCGGCTTCAACGTCGGAATCTTTTCAGCGTTGCCGCGGCGCGGTTGTTCATCGCTGTCGACGACCGAGGTTTTGCCGCGCACATTGAGCGCGACCGGCACGATCTCGTCCTTGAAATCGCCATCGCGCTGCGCGCGCTGCGACCACTCCAGCGATTGCACGGCGAATTTGTCGAGCGCGGCGCGATCACACCAGACATTTTTGTCGAGCACTTCTTCCGTGCAGATGCCCATCGAATCGCCAGACGCCGGATCTTCGAGGCCGTCGAACATCATGTGATCGAGCAGACGATCGTGACCGATGCGATAACCGCCGCGCGCTTTCGGCACCAGGTACGGCGCATTGGTCATGCTCTCCATACCGCCGGCAATCGCAACTTCAATATCGCCGGCGCGAATCAACGTATCGGCGAGCATCACGGCTTCCATACCGGAGCCGCACATCTTGTTCAGCGTCACGCAGGCTGCGGAAAGATCAATGCCCGCATTCATCGCAGCGGTGCGTGCCGGCGCCTGGCCGAGACCGGCGGTCAATACATTGCCCATAAACACACGTTGCACCACATCCTTGTTCAGGCCCGAACGCTCCAGCGCTCCGGCAATCGCAACAGCACCGAGGTCTGTGCTGGACTGGCTGGAAAGTTCGCCGCTCAGTGCGGCAATCGGCGTACGCGCGGCGCCGACGATCAGAGTTTCTTTGCTCATGTCAGTTCTCCAAAAATTTTAAATTTGTTTGGGGCCGCTGATTAACCGTAGCGAGAAGGCAGCAGGTTAACCAGTGGTTCCAACATCGGGATCGGTGACTGCCCACACCACGAACACGCCGGCCCCAGTGCCGCCGTATTCCGGATCGATATTGATGCCCATAAAACCCAGCCTGGGAAGAGCGCGCAGGTGTTTAAGCAGGGTTTCGCGGTTGCCGGTGCGGTCCAGTTCGGCCGCGGCTGGGGCTAGCTGGCCATCGCTGAATTGGCGCGCGGCCTGCTGGATCTGCAATTGCTCTTCGGAAAGGGAAAAATCGACGGACATCGGCCGGCTCTAGGTTCGATACGCCAGCGAAACCGACACCAGCACCGATCTTTCCGCGCATGCGATGCAGACGATCGCAACACCGGTTGAAGGTGGTTATCGCGTCAATGGTCGCAAACGCTGGATCACGAATTCGGTCGCCGGCGATATCGCGTTGTTGTTGTGCCGCACCGACGATGCATTGAAAATCGGCGAAATTTACGAAGGCGCCAATGAAATCCAGCGCGGGGCCATCGCGCGCGATATTTTCGGCCGCGAAATCACCAATTGAAAATAGAGGCTGCTTAAACAACGACCTCAAAAATGCCGGCTATCTCAGCCGGCTTTTTATTTGCTAACCCCGCGCAGAAACACTCAGCGCGTTGCGGTTTGTTTTTTCAGATCATCAAGCAGAATCGGCACTTCCGCCAGCGCGCGCAACGCATCGTTGAGATGCGTGCAGCCGAGAGAACGACGCAACGTCGCTAATACTTCGGTGCGCATCTCGCGCAGTGACGTGCCCACCATCAGCGCGACATTGCCAGCCGCCGAGGGACATTCGCGGTATGGCAAGATCCGCGGATCGGCAACAACACTGAGCAGTTGCAAGGTCTTCGGATCGGCAGTCGCCTGCAATTTGTATTCATGAATCGCGGCGCGGCCGCCGGTCGGCAGACTGGCACTGTCCTGAAACGTTGCATCGATATGAACGACATCGTCGAGCCAGACATCGATGCGACGCGCGCGGCGCATCGATGTGTCGGTGTGATATTTCAATTCGTGCCAGCCAATGGAATCTTCGGGATTGGGCAGTGGCTCCACCGGCCAGGAATTTTGCGATTCGCCGCGCATATCGTCCAACGCACTCGAACCGGTTCGAAAACCGATGCAGACATTTTCCATGCGCGCGCGGCGCAATTCGCGCACATCCGTATCGTCATTGCTGCCGACCATATCTTTCGGCAACCAATCCGGCGTCCAGCGCGACCACGCCCATCCTGCAATCAGGCTGGTGCCGGAAAGATCGTCGATCAATAAGTACAGGGGCGAACCCGCGTCGCGTTCGTCCGGCAGAATTTCATCGAGCGCTTGGCGCAGGTAACCGCCGCCGCGGGCACCGACCAATTTACCGATATGCGCCCGCGGTGGCTCGGAAGCGATACTGACGATGCTGCGATCCGGTCCAATTTCTGCTTTCAGGGTGTCCACGCGCAAAACCAGCGGCTGATCGCCGGTGGCGCGGGTGAAAATATCGCGGCCCGTACAGGCAAAATGCATACGCCCGCCGTAACCTTCCGGCCAGGTCATATCGATCGACGATGTACGCCGCACCGAATTTGGCCGCCGCAGCGGTGCCGGGCCGGCGGGATTGCGGGGGGCCGAGGGCAGATCACTGGCTATCGCATTGCTACTACTCATCACTACTACTCTCGGCAGCGCGCCAGCCATTAGACCGATACAGACGCGATTGGGTATGGTGGTTCGGCCACCGCGCCACTCAGGACAAACTCCTCAGGAGTAGTCGAGTGTACGAGCCGGCTCCGGAAAAGCCGACTCGCATTCAGGTACCTGCATAGGTCAGGCGTACAGCGCTTTCAGTTTCTGCTTGTAGAGTTTGCCATTGTCGAAACGTGGCAAGGTCTCCATAAAATCGATCGAGCGCGGGCATTTGATGTGGGACATGCGCGCGCGGCAGAACTCGATCAGCGCCTGGGCTAGCGCCGGTGATGCCTCGGCATGATTGCGCAACTGCACGACCGCCTTCACTTCCTCGCCGAACTCCGGGCTCGGAATCCCGAAAACAGCCACATCCGCAATCGCGGGATGTGCCATCAGCGTGTTTTCAGTTTCCTGAGGATAAATATTTACACCGCCGGACTAGCCAATCCGCCGATCCGATCATCGTAGCGCCGACGGTTTCAGTGCTGGCGTAATACCCATAAATCACCGGCCCCCACCAGTCGATCATCGCCTCCTTGACCGATACCGGGCATGGTGCCGCAGCGTGGATGGCGTAACGCATGGAGCTGAGCTCGGCGCGCTGGCGCAGGGTCTCCGGCAACGCCAGCATGCGCGAAAACATGATGGGTAGACGGGTGCATAACTTAAACTCCTGCCAGCAGGCCTTAATACGGCGCTGTTATTTTTCAGCTTAGTCAGCCATTTATCTGCATATTCGCAGCGTTTAATTGCATGATTTCCCGGGGTTTTCGCCGACTGCTGTGTACGCTAGGTCAAAAGCTTCTAAAACTGAATTACTAATGCGTAATTACGAATACGTAATTTCATCGAAAAACCCGATTTTTATATTTAAAAATCAAAAACTTAACGAGCTCAAAAAGACACTATTGCCGACTGTCTGTCAGCCCGACCCGGTAGCGCATAACCGACGCGGCTCATAGAATTGACCTCAAGAGAAAC
>JBEVMI010000222.1:0-4038 GCA_040508685.1 Spongiibacteraceae bacterium | reverse complement strand
TTTAGGCTGATTTTCAGGGCTTTTTCGGCTTCGCTCAGCAAAACCGGCAACGCGGGCAGCTGCGTATCCCACTCGACCAATGTCGGACGGGGGCCGGTCGTCGATAAATACCGGTCGTAAAGATCCCATACCGGCGCGGCGACCGGTGCGCCGTGGGTGTCGAGCAACAGACCTTTCTCGTCAGAAAATCCCGCCAGATGAATTTCCGCAACCAGCACGGGGTCGATCGCGTGCAGATAATCGACGGCATTGAATCCGAGGTTCACTGCACTGACGTACACATTATTGATATCAAGCAACAAAGCGCAGCCGGTGATTTTTGTCAGCGCCGCGAGAAATTCCGGCTCGTCCATCGTGCTGTGTTTGAATGCCAGATAGCGCGAGGGATTTTCAATCAGCAGCGGGCGTTGCAACACCTCCTGCACGCGCTGAATATTTTCCGCGACTACGGCCAGCGCCTCCTCGGTGTACGGCAACGGCAACAGATCGTTGGCAAACACACCACCGAAACCCGCCCAGCTCAAATGTTCGGAAACCCATAACGGCTGGCAGCGATGGACGAGTTGCTGGAGTTGACGCAAATGGTCCGCGTCGACCGCTTGCGCTGAACCCAGCGACAAGCCGACGCCGTGCAGGCTCAGCGCGTAATCGCGGCGCACCTGCTCCAGCACCTGCAACGGACGGCCACCGGCTGGTGCAGCATCGCGCCCGAAAAAATTTTCGCTGTGCACTTCGACAAAATCGACGGGCGGGCGCGCGGTCAGGAAGGACTGGTAGTGCGGAGCGCGTAAACCGATACCGATCGTCGATTTGACGCTGGCAGTATCGTTGCGATGGTCGGCTTGCGCGCGTTGCATGGCAGATTCAGTCCTAAAGCCGTGTTGCGATCTAACTGTGTTGCGATCGCTTATTTCTTTTCGAGAACGATACCGCCGACAATTTTTGCGCAGGTGCCTTTCGGCACATAAACCCACGCGTCTTTCTGTCCGTCTTTAGTCGCTGAGCCCGCGCAGGAATTGGTGGCGGTGGCGCAATCATTTTTGCCGGCCTTGACGATGCCAGCACATTTTTCGTTTTCACCGGCATAAGCCGGAACCGAACCCGCAGCACCCATGGCGATGGCGCCGGCAAACGTAGCCATAACCAGAACGTCAGATTTTTTCATCGTGATTTCCTCTATAGATTCAGGGATTGAATAAAAATTTTTGGCCTTTCGCATAACCAGCACAGCCGCATAACTGGAACGTGCGCGTAACGACTGCTGCCATTAGCCTGAAACTGCAGCAGCGCCATTGTAACGGTTGCCGCCAATAGATGCCGGCTGCGGCGTGGCGTTACTCCGGGTCGCGAATTTTTTTGATCAGGCCGGCGTCGATCCAGTGACGTAGCAGGCCCGCGGCATAGCCCGGCACCTGCGACTCCGGAATGCGTTCGCACAACTGCGCGCAGACGTCTGAAAAACTGCTTCCCGCTGCGAGCAGACTGAGCGCGGCCGCTTCATCAGGCGTCAGCTCGCGAAACAGAATACGCAAATCCTGACGCCATACCAGCCACGCGACGGGGGCTTTCTGTATCTCTAACGGCGGTGGTATTGCATCGTCATTCAAGGCCGACCACAGCAGTGGCGCGTTGCTGTACAGACTCAATCGTTGCAGCGCCGGCTGCAATTCGAAACGCAAGTCGAGCCACGCCATCGGCGCCACGGCCGCCAATTCGGCTATCGTCATCGACGTCACATCGACAGCGTCGAACACCAGCCCCTGCGCCCACTCGAAGCGCGCCAGCTCGGCAATTTCGATGTGCTGGTTATACGGCGCCGTCGACGCGACAAGATCCGGCAGCATTTTTCCGAACCAGCGCAGCGAAAAATGGCGTGACGGATATTGCTCGATATAGGCTTTTCCGAGAGTTTCAAAGACCTCATCGCCGAGGTATTTTTTTAATCCCGCGTAGTCCGTCGCCAGCGCTTCCAGCAAACGCGCGCGGTAAGCCTCCGCATAAATGCCGAGCCGGTCCTGCGCGGACGCCCGCGTCGGCGCCCGGATCAGCGGTGCGCTATCGGCAGCGGAATGCAGCAAAAACTGCTGAAGACCACGCTGGAGTTGCAGTAGCGACCATCTCATCCGACCAGCTCCCGCCGCGTATTTTTTTTCAGCGATTCGTTTTGCGGCAATTCTTGTTGCAGAGATTGCTGTTGCAAGCTCTGTTGCTGCAGGGTGGCACGCGCTATTTCCCGGGCGATGTCGAGTTCGTCCAGCAAATCCTGCAACGGCGGAATCCGGTCGTCGCGTTCGATCATGGTCGCGACCGGGCCGAAATATCGCAGCGCTTCTTTATATAAGGACCACACTTCATCAATCACTGGATGATCGTGGGTGTCGATGATATGGGTGCCGAGATTGAGATGCCCCGCCAGATGAAACTGGCGGACGCGCGTCACCGGCATCGCCTGCAAATAGGTGTGCGGATCGAAATCGTGGTTGAACGCGCTGACATAAATATTGTTGATGTCGAGCAGGATCAGGCTGTCGGATTGCTCGGCTACCGCCGCGACAAATTCCCATTCCGGCATGGTCGAGGCGTCGTAGTCGAAATAACTCGACACGTTTTCCAGCAGGATTTGCCGGCCGAGAAAATCCTGTACGCGCTGGACGCGCTCGACCACGTGGCGCAGCGCTTCTTCTGTATACGGAATCGGCAGCAGATCGTGCATGTTCAAACGGTCGACGCCGGTCCAGCACAGGTGATCGGAAATCCACATCGGCTCGATGCGCTGTGCAAGATCTTTGACCTGCTGCAAATAATCAAAATTGAGCGCATCGCCGCTGCCGATCGACAGCGACACACCGTGCATCGCCAGCGGATACGACGCGCGGATGCGGTCGAGATAGAACAGCGGCTTGCCGCCGGAAACGAGATAATTTTCAGTCAGGATTTCAAACCAGTCGAGTGCGGGCTGATCCTGCAGAATGGTTTCGTAATGTTGGCGCCGCAGTCCCAGACCAAATCCCGGAGAGGTGGTTGCTCGCATGGCTGTCATTCCCTGAATGATTCTGGAGTCTTTGCGCTATCTGGAGTGAATCAGCACAGCGGTAAAATTCCCGCTGTGCTGCAACGACCATGCAGCCGTCTAGCGGGAGATATTACTCAACAACCTTGCCGCCTTTGGCATCGCATTCGGCTTTGGTCAACGCGATAAATCCGTGACCCTTGCAGCTGTTTTGGCCTTTACAGGCATTGTGTGCGGTTTTGCAATCGGACGTGCCCTTGCAGGAATTCACGCCGCCACAATGCACTTTGGCTTCGCTGGTGGTTGGCATGTCGGCTGCCAGCGTAAAGCCGCTGGCAAACAGCGAGGCGGCGGCAGTGGCGAGCATGAGGGCTTGAGCGCTTTTTTTGTTCATGGAAATTTCTCCGTAAATTCATGGGTGCCGTTGCAGGTAATGGCAACGATAGCTGCGACAGGGTGTGGGTTGCCGCCAGGGCGCTCTCCCTTGCTTATTAAGGAGGAAAACGTTCTGGCGTCGCGTAATAGAGTGCCGGCTGCGGAGAGTTGTTACAGCGGCGCCGAATTATTTTTGCTGCCCCTCAATCTTTCGATCATGCAGCCATTGCAACACACCCCGGCCAGCGCGATGGCCGGTGGCGAGACAGGCCGTCAACAGATAACCCCCAGTGGGTGCCTCCCAGTCGAGCATTTCGCCGGCGCAGAAATAACCCGGCAGCGCATGCAACATCAGGTGCGGATCGAGCGCATCGAAAACCGTACCGCCGGCGCTACTGATCGCCTCGTCGAGTGGCCGCGTCGCCGTCACTCGCAGCGGCAGCGCCTTGATCGCGGCGGCGAGATATTGCATGTCGTGCATCTGCTCGGCCGACAACACGTCGCGCAGCAACGCTGCCTTGAGACCGTCGATCCCGACCGCGCCGTGCAGGTGTTTGGCGAGCGAACGCGAACCGCGCGGTCGCGCCAGTGCCGCGGCGATACGATCGGACGTGCGGTCCGGTGCAAGATCGATCCATACCGTCGCCGCGCTG
>JBEVMI010000208.1:0-3326 GCA_040508685.1 Spongiibacteraceae bacterium | reverse complement strand
AAGCGTGACCAAAAATAAGAAAAAACTGGGGCGGCGCGACAAGGTTCTTTTCGCCGTCGATCGCGATGGCAAGGGATTGGAAATTGGTCCCAGCTTCAACCCGCTGGCGCCAAAAAGCGAAGGTTTTAATGTCGAGATTGTGGATCATCTGGATCAGCCGGGATTGATCGAGAAATATCGCCAGCTCGCCTGTCCTACGGATCGCATCGAACCGGTCGACTATGTCTGGCGCGGCGAAAGTTATGCCGACCTGACCGCCAAACCCAATCACTATGATTGGATTATCGCTTCGCATGTCATCGAACATACACCGGATCTGGTTGGATTCTTAAAAAGTTGCGAAGGCGTGCTGGCTGAAGGCGGAGCGTTGTCGCTGATCGTTCCGGACCTGCGTTTTTGTTTCGATGCAATGCGACCTTTTTCCGGCTTGGGCGGTATTCTCGATGCGCATTTGCAACGCCGCACGCAACCGAGTGCGGGCACCGCCACCGAAAGTGAACTGTATATGGTGACGCGCGGCGGCGAAATCACCTGGAATGGGCGTAACGAGCGTGAGTTCGCATTGATGTACCCCAAGGAGCGGGGTTGCCAGTCGTTCAAGCGGATGCAGAGCTCAGTCGAATATGAGGACTTCCATGTCTGGTGTTTTACGCCGAGTTCTTTTCGATTGCTCATGCATGACCTGCGCATGCTGGGTTTGACCGAGTTGCAAGAGGTCGCGTTTTTCCCGACCAAAGATTTTGAATTTTTTGTTACATTAAAACGCGCTGCGCACATACAAGTGCAACCACAGCCGGTGGATCGATTGCAGCTACTGAGTTCGATTCAGCGCGAGCTGCGCGAACAGCCCTCGTCCTGGGAACGCTGGCGCCGTCGTGTTAAACGGAAATTAAAAGCGCTGCGTACTTGATCAGCGGATTTCCGCTTCATCCCACCAACGGAAAAATGTTGTGATAGATATTTCATTGTTGCGCCAGGGTAATCGTCGGGCACTTGCCAAAGCCATTACGCTGGTCGAAAGCAAACTCGACATCCACCGTCTGCAGGCGCAGGAACTGCTCGAGGCGGTGTTGCCGTTCAGCGGTAACAGCATCCGCATCGGCATCACCGGTATTCCCGGCGTCGGCAAATCGACGTTTATCGAAACTTTCGGTCTGTATTTGATCGGGCTCGGCAAAAAAGTTGCTGTGCTTGCCGTTGACCCGAGTTCGCCGATCGCTGGCGGTTCGATTCTCGGCGACAAAACGCGCATGGAAGAATTGTCGCGCCGCACCGAAGCCTTTATTCGCCCGTCGCCGTCCGAGGGTACGCTCGGCGGCGTTGCACAACACACACGCGAAACCATGTTGTTGTGCGAAGCCGCGGGTTACGACGTCATCCTGGTCGAGACCGTCGGTGTCGGCCAAAGCGAATATGAAGTCGCCAGCATGGTCGACTTTTTTATGGTGTTGATGTTGCCCAATGCGGGCGACGAATTGCAGGGCATCAAACGCGGCATCATGGAGTTGGCCGACGCATTGGTGATCAATAAAGCCGACCGCGAAAGCCTCGGCCTGGCCGAGCGCACACGCGGTTATTATCAAAGCGCGATGAATTTATTGCGGCACACCAGTTTCTGGACGCCGCGCGTCATGACCTGCTCGGCCATCGAAAAGAAAAATGTCGATGCAGTATGGGGCATGATCAGCGACTTCGAAGTCGACGCGCGCAAGAACGGTTGGCTACAAACCAAACGCTCCAGGCAGGCAAAAGAGTGGATGCATAAGTTGATTCACGAAATGCTGATGATGCGGTTGCGCAGCAATCCTGAAGTGCGGCATGAACTGCCGCTGCTCGAGCGGAAAGTCATTGCGGGTGAGACGACGCCGTATCTGGCGGCGAAAAAGCTAACAGATATGGTGTGAATGCAGGGAGGCATCTACGTTCTAGCGCCGCCCAAACTTTCTTCGATATGCCGACGGACTCACCCCGGTCCAGGCCCGAAATGCCCGCGTAAACGAACGCGCTTCTGCATATCCCAACTGCGACGCAATTTCCTCCACCGTGCGATTGCCGTCGAGCAACCGCCGAATCGCCAGATCGCGGCGCTGGCTTTCCACCAATCGCGATAATGTCGTGCCTTCGCGTCGTAATTGTCGGCGGAAATTTTCCGCGGACATGGCGACCGCTTTGGCCATGCCTTCCAGTGTCGGCGTGTTTTTTTCGATGTCGTGCAATAACAAACGCACGCGCCGCGTCAGGCTGTGGTCGCTGGCGGGAATGCTCATCAGGTCGAGCGGTGCGTGCTGCAGCATTTCCCGCAATTCCGCTTCGGTGCGGCGGATCGGGCCGCGCAGTTGCTGCAGGTCGAGTTTGATCAGGCAGTTGGGACGATTGAAGCGATGCGGGCAGGGGAATAGATATTTGAACTCTTCGAAATAGAGTTCTGGTTTTGGGTAATTAAATTCCGCGGCATGCAGCGAGATGGTTTCGCCCGCGAGCCAGCAGGCGAAGCGGTGCCAGATGATCAGCCAGAATTCGACGAAGTAGTGATCGGGGTCGAGCGCGGGTTCGTAAAAAAAAACATCAATGCGTACGTCGTGTTCGAGCACCGTAATATCGGTGCGGATATCGGCGGATATCACGTTGTAAAATCGCATCGCCTTTTCCAGCGCCTGCAATACGGTTCCGGAATGCAGCGCCAGCTCGGCCATCAACGCAAATGCGCCGGGACGCACCCTCGTGGGCGTGTAACCCATGTATTCGTCGCCGAGCGTCAGCCAGATCTGCCTTACCAGCTGCGCCATCGTCGCTGCGCTGCCGCGCCACAGCGGGTCTTGAATCTGTGCGGGTTCGATGTCGGCGGTGTGCAGCAGGGCGTCGACATCGACACCGCGACGACGGGCGCCCTCAGTGCAGACGCGGAAGTAGTAAGAATTGATACTGGCCATGGATTAGTCAGGCTACTGCCCAGATTGGTGAGGTTTGGGTGCAGCATATGACCTGTTAGCCGTGTGGGCAAATCCTAGAATGATGGCCTGTATCACCTGTACGCTGAGGAGCCCACCCATGAACGCCATCACCCGTCCGCCCATCCCGAAAGAAGAAACTGCCGCCCAGCGTTGGGCGCGCTTTTCGCCGATCGTTACCGGCGATGACTACGTCAACAGTCTGCGCAATCGCGGTGTCACGGTGTACCTGTTCGGCGAGAAAATCGAGGAGCCGGTCGATCATCCGATCATTCGTCCGTCGATCAATGCGTTGAAGCGCACCTACGATCTGGCGATTGAAGATCCCGCTCTCGCGACAGCGTATTCGCCGCTGATCAACGCGCAGGTCAACCGCTT
>JBEVMI010000189.1:0-3415 GCA_040508685.1 Spongiibacteraceae bacterium | reverse complement strand
AAAATTCGCGTGTTCTTTGCTGGAAAAGCGCTCCGTGTCCGACAGCAAGGCGCGCATGTCATCCGCGCGCGTGATCACCCAAGTACCTTCGGGCTTCGCATAATCATTGGGCGTGAAGAATATCCGTGGGCCGTTGTGAAGGTCGGCTACCACCTGATGCGGATCGGTCGCGACTCCGTCAAAGGTAGCAAAGTTAAAATCTCGAACCAGCTCCTGAGGAACATGGGCTGGGATGGTGAACTCTGCGGTATCTCCGCTCATCACTTCCGCTCTCACAAAAGACCTAAAATGTGACACATGGGCACGTGTGCCGATTATGCTAAAAATGGTTGGCCCCGGATGAACCGGGGCCAGTTTTGGTTAATTAAATTCGAGTCGAGGGCGACCTGACCACGAATCTGAACGATTGGCGTATTCGGGTTGGTCGCGCCATTGTTCACGAACATGTTCGGCGTGGATTGCGCCAGGTTGGAAATGTCGACGACGTGCTGTTCCTGCAGCTCAGTAGGCGTCATTGCGGTGACGGAGAGCGGCAGCGATTGGATATTTTCTTCGACGCGTCGAGAGGTGACGATAACTTCCTCGAGCCGCATGTCCGCCACTGCCGAGCCCGCCATCCAGCACGCGCCCACAGCAACAAATGCCCGATACATTCTCTTGTGTTGGGAAACCATGGTTTTGCCCCTATTGAGATTATTTTTGGTATCGAAGGGGGCGCGCCCACGACAATCACAATACCGCTCAGCCCCAGCTGATTGCAGCTCCCGACCCTCGCTAGAGGCTACAATAGAATATACTTTATTTGCAACGAATTGACGCCAGGCCAGCCTTCTCAACCACCGAAAATATTTATTTTTCAGTAAAATCAAGCAAATAATGAATTATTACCGAGCTGTATTTTACTTGCGGACCCGTTTCATATAGATATAAATCTATCTATCAATAGCCACCAACTAACAAAAAAATAAGTCGGAGATAAGTCATGCGTGAACTGTCGGGACGAGTAGCACTGATCACCGGAGGAGCCAACGGCATCGGACTGGCGCTGGCGGAGGCGCTGGCCAGCGAAGGAATGCACATAGCACTGGCCGACATCGAAGAAACCGCACTCGAAAATGCCCAGCAGCGAATCGCAGCGATGGGCGTGCAATGCATAACTGCCAAGACCGATGTGTCACGTCCCGATCAAATCGCCGCCCTGGCGCGCAACGTTGTCGAAAAACTGGGGGCCGTACACGTGCTATGCAGCAACGCGGGCGTAACCGGTCCTGTGGGCGATCCGTTGTGGGAGCTGGATTTCAAGGAGTGGCAGCGCGCGTTCGCGATCAACACCGAAGCGGCCTTGCACGCGATTCAACACTTCGTCCCGCACATGCTCAAGCTGGACGAGGCGCATATCGTCGTGACCGCATCGATTGCGGGACTGGTTCCATCGCCGATCATTCCGCAATATCACGCGAGCAAACATGCGCTCGTGTCGCTGACGGAAACCCTTCGGCATCAACTGGGACGACATGCGCCGCAGATTGGCGTCTCCATGGTTTGCCCGGGTGCCGTCGACACGCAGATCATGGCTCGCGAGATGAGCCGCCATCCCACCGAAAAAGCCGGCCCGGCTCGCTCCGACATTCCCGACGATCTTTACAGCGACATGGTGCAACCTTCCGACGTCGCGAAGGCGATCGTTCACGCCATTCGCAATCGGGTATTCCGCGTCTATCCAAACCGCGACTCACGCCAGCGCATCCAGGAGCGCTTCGCAGAACTTCTCGCCGAGTGATCGCTCAATCTTCCACCTGAGCGCCACACGCTCATAGTTCATTTTCTTAGGAGCTTCCAATGCGCGATGCAGTAATCGTCTCGACGGCACGCACTCCAATCGGCAAGGCGTTCCGCGGCGCCCTGAACAACATCAAGAGCCCGACCCTCATGGCACACGCCATCAGCCATGCCGCTGAGCGCGCGCAGGTTGCCGGGGCAGACATCGAAGACGTCGTAATCGGCGCCTGTCTTCTCGCCGGCACGTCTGGGCAAAACCTCGCCCGCAACGCGGCACTCGCGGCCGGGTTGGGATATTCGGTCTCGGGACAGACGCTGGATCGGCAATGCGCGTCGGGCTTGATGGCCATCGCGACTGCCGCCAAGCAGGTGACGCACGATGGAATGAACATCGTGGTTGCAGGCGGCTGCGAAAATATTTCCGCAGTACAAACGCCCTATCTGGAATGGGTCGCCCGCGAAAAGGACGAAAACGTCATTCGATTCGCCGAAAACGCCTACATGCCGATGCTGCAAACCGCTGAATACGTGGCGAAGAAATATGGCATCACCCGCGAACAGCAGGACCAATACGCGCTGACCTCGCAGCAGCGCACGGCTGCAGCCCAGGCCGCCGGCAGATTCGATCAGGAAATCGTTTCGATCACTGCGCAAATGGCCGTGGTCGACAAAGAAACCGGTGCCGTTTCCTACGTGGAAAAAACGCTTTCGAAAGATGAAGGCAACCGTCCCGAAACCACGCTGGAAAGCCTCTCCTCGCTCAAGCCCATCGTTGACGGCGGCACGATCACTGCCGGCAACGCCAGCCAGTTGGCCGACGGCGCGTCTGCCTGCGTGATCATGGAAGCGAAAGAAGCCGCACGGCGCGGCGTGGCTCCGCTCGGTCGCTACTGCGGCATGACCGTCGTCGGCAATGCGCCGGAGGAAATGGGCATCGGACCGGTGTACGCCATTCCGAAACTGCTCAAGCTCCACGGTCTGAGCGTTGCCGATATCGGCCTGTGGGAATTGAATGAGGCCTTCGCCTGCCAGGCGCTTTACTGCCGCGATTTTCTCGGCATCGATCCCGAGTTATTCAACGTGAACGGCGGCGGCATCTCCATCGGCCATCCGTACGGCATGAGCGGCGCCCGCCTCGTGGGCCACGCCCTGCTGGAAGGCAAACGCCGCAAAGCCAGATACGCCGTGGTCACGATGTGCATCGGCGGCGGCATGGGCGCCGCGGGCCTGTTCGAAATCTTCAATTGAGAAGACGACTGCGAACGGCGCTGTTACAGCGCCGGTTCAAAAAAAGAGGTCCCTATTCAGGGATCTCTTTTTTTAACCTGATCGCTTCACGGCGTATGCACGGTTCGAGGATCTCGTGCGCGATCCGATCCAGACGCTCACGACGATCGCGAAATTTTTCGAGCTGACCCCGGACGCCTCCTGGTTACAGCAAGCAGCAAAGAGGTGAAGGCGGTTCCGACGCGGGCAGATGGCTTATCGGCAGCCGAGCGACGCGCTCTCGAACTGGCCTGCAAGCCGGGCAATTTATTGCTTGGACGCGACGATGGGCTGAGCGCCGCCGATGCAGCCTGCGAAAAGCTGGCACGTTGGCGCCTCGAAGCCAACCGCAAGTCCACGCGCCGATAAC
>JBEVMI010000185.1:0-3639 GCA_040508685.1 Spongiibacteraceae bacterium | reverse complement strand
AAAACGTATAAGAGGGCGACTCAAGCAGTGGGCTTGCGCCAGACGCTGGCGAGCCAGGGTTGTTGCGCACGCGGCAGACCGGCGGGGCGATAGTAGTGTTCGATTTCGTGGAAGCCGGCGTCGTGCAGATAACCGCGCCAATGGTCGAGATCATGAAAGGCTCCGTAACGTTCGCGGTTCCAGCCCTCGCGGTTGTCGCCGCGCGGATTCGAGCTGAACAGGACGCCACCGGGTTTTAATGCGGCATGCAATTGCCGCAGCACGCGCGGCAATTCCTGCGTCGGAATATGGAACAGCACGGCGTTCGCATAAATGCCGTCGAAATACGCGGCCGGCAATTGCAGGTCGAGAAAATTCTGCTGCCAGACGGGGCAGCCGCTGTGCGCGTGCGCCATCGCGACAAATTCCGCAGCGCCGTCGAGGCCGGTGGCGTGGTGGCCAAGTTCGGTAAAACGTTGCAGGTCGCGGCCGGGGCCGCAGCCGAAATCGAGAATGGCGTACGGTGCCGTGGCGTCAATATGGCGCAACAGAGCGGCGATATTTTGCGTGACGTCGTGATCGCGGGTGCCGTGCCAGAATGATTCGGCGTTGCGATTGTAATCGTCGAGCGTGACGCGGGTGATTTGCTGGAGGTCGACGCTGGTTAAAGTCATGTTTGAAATATCCTGGGGGATCAGCCGCCGCTGAGTTTGACGGTCAGGCCGCGCTGTTGCAGTTCGGCGCGCAGCGTCTCGCGGTGATCGCCCTGAATTTCGATGGCGCCGTCCTTGATGGCCCCGCCGCTGCCGCAACGTTGTTTCAAATCCTTCGCCAGTGTTTTGAGGCTGGTTTCATCCATGACCAATCCGCTGACCACGGTTACAGTCTTGCCGCCGCGTCCATTGATCTGGCGTTGAATACGCACGACGCCGTCGCCTTTCAGTCCTCCACTCGATGCCCCGGCTTTTTTGTTGCAGGTACAGCCAGCCTTAGGCTGTCCGCAATGCGGACAGTGACGGCCCTGATCGGTCGAGAAAACGAGGGTCATGCAAAAAAATTCCAAGCGTGTTGAGCGGCGGTATTGCAATGGACGGCGCCCATTATGCGGACGTGGAGGGGTGGCTACCAAATTTACCTGCGTCGTTGTCG
Source organism: Spongiibacteraceae bacterium (assembly GCA_040508685.1). Classification (GTDB taxonomy): domain Bacteria; phylum Pseudomonadota; class Gammaproteobacteria; order Pseudomonadales; family CAMLJR01; genus CAMLJR01. Next base: position 2,511 of record JBEVMI010000185.1, on the reverse strand, counting down.
TCGATCGTACAATGCCGGCCGCAGCGACTGCCCCCGCTTGCAGGACCCACTTCCGGGTACAGGAGATTGTTGATGACCGACACCGTTGCCGAATTGCAGATGCAATTGATCGAGCTGCAGACCCAGATCGCTTTTCAGGAAGATACGTTGAGCGCACTCGATACCGTAGTAACCGCCCAGCAGCGGCAGATCGACCAGCTCACGCTGTGGTGCGAGCGGCTGATGCGGCAGCTCGATCAGGTCGCCACTGGCGCGGCGGAACCAGCCGAACCCGAGCTGCCGCCGCACTATTGACCAATATGCGAAATTTGCTAACGGGTCGTATCCAGTGCCTCGGAGTGCGGGCATCCCTCTGCTAGACTGTCGGCTACTATCCAGCCCGGCGGTATGCCAGCAGTCGCCCGGGGGCACCAAACGACGTATCGCTATTCCTGCTGGGCTACCCAGTGCATCGGAACAGGGTCGTTCCATAAAAAGCTGTGGATTTCCATGACCAGACATTTCATGCCCGGACATTTCATGATTTGCCATTTCGTGGTTTGCCCTCTGATGAATAGAGATGGCATCGAAGTGTGTAAGCGATGAGTACGGCCTTTCTTGACGAAAACCTGCGCGACGCGTTGCAGGAGATCGCCAATGTCGCGGTGGGACAGACCGCCGACAAGCTGGCGCGCAGTTTCGCCACGTTTGTAAAAATGCCCATCCCCCGCGTGCATCTGCTGGAGTCGGTCGATATCCGCATGGCTATCGGAGGCCGCGCCGAGGATGAGGGCGTCACCGCAGTTACCCAGGCTTTTTTCGGCGATGGCATCAGCGGTGAAGCCCTGTTGCTGATGAGCGATTCCAATGCCGCCGAGCTTTCGCGCCTGATGGGTTATGCGCCGCCGATTACCGATCAGGAGAAATTGGAGCATGTGCTCGAAATTTCCTCTCTCCTGACGGCCTCCTGCATCCAGAGCGTACTCGAGCAGTTGGAGATCGATGTGCTGATTGGCCATCCGATTCTGTTGGGTCGCCATACGCCGATCCAGGATTTGTTTCTTGAACAGGACCTGCCGTGGGATAAAACCCTCGCCATCGAGCTCAATTATGTATTCGAGGGGTATTCGTTGAACTGTGACCTGATCCTGCTGTTCCATCAGGACGCGCTGCCCGCCCTGTTTGGAAAACTCGAACTACTGATGGCCTGATTCATGGAAGGAAGTGATTTCTCTGATCTGCACTGGTTGCTCGATGTCATTCAGAGCAGCAACGTCGGCATCGTCGTGATCGATCGATCGATGAAAGTCGAGGTGTTCAACCGGTTCATGCAGGCGCACAGCGGCATCACCTCCGAGCGCGCCATTGGCGAATCCCTGTTCAAACTCTTTCCGGAACTGCCGCAGCAATGGCTGGAGCGGCGCGTCAATTCCGTGCTCGAACTGCAAATACCCGTATACACGACTTGGGCCGAGCGCCCCTGGTTATTTCATTTTCCGCTGCGCCTGCCGATTCATCACCAGATCGACACCATGTTCCAGAACGTGATGTTCGTGCCGCTGCACAATGCCAGCAATGTCGTGGCGCGGGTCGGTCTGGTGGTTTACGACGTCACCGAAATTGCGCACACGCGGCGCCAGCTCGAACAGGCTCAGGTCGAATTGTTGCAGCTCAGTCGCACTGATCGGCTGACGCAGTTGTGGAGTCGCGGTTATTGGGAAGAGCGGCTGCACGAAGAGTTCATGCGGTCGCAGCGTTTTGGTGAGCCGGTATCGCTGGTGATGTTCGACATCGATCATTTCAAGCATATCAACGACACCTACGGTCACCCCGTCGGCGACGAGGCGATCCGGCTAGTGGCGCGGGTGTTGCGTGAGTCGTCGCGTGAAATCGACATTTGCGGCCGTTACGGCGGTGAAGAGTTTACGGCGATTCTGCCCGGTACTGACGTAGCGGGCGCGTTCCATTATTGCGAACGCCTGCGGCAGCGCATTGAGGAATCGTCGATCACGGCGCGCAACCAGACCGTGAAATTCACGTCGAGTTTTGGCGTTGCCGAAATCGACGATGAAACCCGGGACGGGCACGCCTGGCTGGAACGCGCCGACCAGGCGTTATATCGCGCCAAAACCAGTGGGCGCAATCAGACCCGCGTATTTGAATAATCTAAAGCTTCAGCACGTCTTCGGCGTGTAATCCCTTCGGGCCTTCCATCAATTCGAATTCAACCGCCTGTCCCTGCGTCAGCGTGCGATAGCCCTCGCCGCGAATCGAACGGAAATGCACGAATACATCCTCGCCGTTGTCGCGCGTGATAAATCCAAATCCCTTGGCATTATTGAACCACTTGACGATGCCTTGATTGCGATCCGACATGGTAAAAACCCTCGTGCCACTTATTGTTGTTATGACTTATGTTGCGCCCGCCAGCGGCGAGTACATTTTTCAACGGAACATCGCCGCGCCGCGCGTAGGCCAACAGGGCCAATACCCGAATTGAGGTAGGCCGATGCTGTCGCAAGGGAGGGAGAT
>JBEVMI010000165.1:0-3422 GCA_040508685.1 Spongiibacteraceae bacterium | reverse complement strand
CTATGGCGCAAGCGTGTGAGCTGGCAAAGGAGGTTGCTGCTGAGCGGCTATGGACAACAAGAAACTCGACAAAATATCGACGCGGAAAAGTAATGAGCGGGTATGAACTAGATCAACATATTGACACAACTTTCAAGACTTCTTTTGGAGCATCATTCAAGGATTTCTCCGCCAACGACTGGTCAAATATTTCCAACATGTGGCATGCGAGAAACAGTGTGGCGCACGGCGGCGAGGCAATTTTTCACGAGAAAAGTTCGGGAGGCGGGGGAACAAAAGTAAGCGTTGACGATGAAGTATCCAAGTTAATGCTCAAGTCTGCTAATAAACTTGTGCTCTGGCTCAACAATCTAAAATGAAATTAAATTTATCGCTGTGGGTGAAGACAATATTTTTGGTCTTCATGCGCAGGCTTTGTAACGCTCAATCAGGCAACGAACCAGCGCTCAATGAATTGAGCGCCGCTATCGTCGACGCTGCAACACTACGGCGCCAACACCCGACAAAACGCACTCTTCAAATATTCTGTTTCGGCAATCGCCGGATGCACCGGGTGATCCGCGCCCTGCCCGTGTTGTTCCAACACTTGCAATTGCCGATCGAGATGCCGCGAACTCGCACGCAAAATATCGACCAGCTGTTCGCGACCCAGATGCAGCGAACACGATGCGGATACCAGATAACCTTCGCGCGATAACAAACGAATACCGAGTTCGTTGATACGGCGATAAGCCTGCTCGCCGGCTTTCTGATCCTTGCGGCGCGGAATAAAGGCGGGGGGGTCGAGAATGATGGTGTCGAAACGTTCACCGGCATCGTGCAGTTCTTTCAGCACGTCGAACGCGGAGCCTTCGAGGGTCTTGATGGCGGTGTTGTTGAGCGCCGCGTTGCGGGTCGCGATTTCGAGTGCGTGCGCGGAGCTGTCGAGCAGTGTGACTTCACTCGCACCGGCGACAGCGGCCTGAATGCCCCAGCCGCCGATATACGAAAACACATCGAGCACGCGGCGGCCCTTGCAATACGGCGCGAGGCGCGCGCGGGCATTGCGATGATCGTAGAACCAGCCGGTTTTTTGACCGGTATACAGCGGCGCCAGAAAACGCGTGCCGTTTTCGATCAGTTCGACTTCCTGCGGGACTTCACCGAACGCCACGTCGACATAGTCGGTGAGGCCTTCCGACTCGCGCACGCGCGAATCGTTTTTCAGCAGGATGCCTTTCGGTTTGATGACCTGGCACAGCGCGGTGACGATATCGTCCTTCACTTTTTCCATGCCGGCGGTATTGATCTGCACCACCAGATAATCGCCGAAACGATCGACGACCAATCCCGACAAACCATCGCTGTCGCCGTAGACGAGCCGGTAATACGGTTCGCCAAAAATGCGCTCGCGCAGGCTGAGGGCGATATTCAGGCGATGCACGAGCAGCGATTTGTCGAGCAGATGTTCCTTGCTGATCAGCCGTGCACAAATCAGCGTGTGCGGATTGATATACGCGATACCGAGCGCCTTGCCATTCGACTGCACCACGCGCACCTGCTGTCCCGCCTCGAAACTTTTCAGCGGTGATTTCTGCACGTCAATTTCATTGCTGTAAATCCACACGTGTCCCGCGCGCAAGCGACGCTCGGCGTTGACGTTGAGAATTACCGGAGCGAGAGAAGACGGAGCGAGAGCAGAGGGTTCGGGGGACATGATGCGGGCGCCGGGATAAGTGGGCCCGCATTATAACGGGGAAGTTATGCGGGGCGTGCTAAGCCACCACGCCGTGAAAACATCAAGCCATCAAGCCAGGCGAAATGGCAATTCGCGCAGGCGTTTTCCGGTCGCAGCAAAGATCGCGTTACCGACCGCTGCAGCTAGCGGCGGCACGCCAGGCTCACCAACACCGGTGGGCTCGGCATCACTCGGCACGATATGAACTTCGATGGCCGGTGCATCCTGCATGCGCACAACGGCGAAATCGTTGAAGTTGCCTTGTTTGACGGCGCCGTCTTCGATGGTGATTTCGCCATTGACTGCCGCGCTCAGGGCGTAGATCACGCCGCTTTCGATTTGCATAGCGACAATATCGGGATTGACCACCCGACCGCATTCGACCGCACACGTGACTTTGTGCACTTTGATTTGCGAACCCTCAATCGAAATTTCGGCAACTTCGGCAACCAGCGTATCGAAGGCTTCGTGCACCGCGAGACCTTGAAAGCGCCCTGCAGGGGCTTTGCCCCAGCCGGCTTTGGCTGCGGCCAACTCGAGCACCGCACGTGCGCGCGTCGCTTCAGGCTTGAGTTGCGCAAGCCGGAAGGCGAGTGGATCCTGTTTTAAGGCGTGCGCAATTTCATCGAAGAAACTTTCGACAAAATAACCATTGAATGAATGCCCGACCGAACGCCACGAACCGATCGGTATTCCGGGATTGAACAGTGTGTAATCGACTTTTAAATAGGGCGTGGCATAAGCCAGTTTCGCGGCCCCTTCAGTGGATAAGGAATCGCGTATCGCCATCAGATTGCCCAACGCTTGCAGTGGCCGCTCCGGTATCCAGCCCACCATGGTGTTGACCGCCATCGGAATCATGGCTTGCATGATGCTCGGCCCCGTCACTTTATTTTCCCAGCCGACGAGTTTTCCATCCTGCAAATACGCACGGAAACGCGACAGCGCTGCGGGCCGATAATAATCATGGCGCATGTCGTCTTCGCGGCTCCAGATCAATTTCACCGGCCTGCCAGTTCTGTGCGATAACAACGCAGCTTCGATCGCGTAATCGGGAAAAGCACGGCGTCCGAAACCACCACCGAGCATCGGCGTGTGGATGAAGACGGACTCGCGCGGACGTTGCAATGCATCGGCAACCGTGGCGCGAAAAATATCCGGGCTCTGATTACCGGTCCAGATATCGACGCGATCGGTGCGCACATCGGCGACGCAGTTCAGCGGCTCCATCGCCGCGTGCGCCTGATACGGCGCGTAATATTCCGCTTCGATGATCTGTGTATTTAAACCCGTCGTATCGCCGCCTGGTGCTTTGCCTTCGTCGGTAACGTTGTGGGCTTCGCCTTCATCGAGTTGCTTTTTTAGCGCGGCGCGAATGCCTGCGCTGTCGAGTCCCGCGAGCGGTCCTTTATCCCATTCAACCGTTAACGCTTGTGCCGCTTTGCGCGCCGGCCAGTAGCCGCTCGCAATAATCGCAACTGCCGCGCCGAGCGCAAAAATATCGCTAACTCCGGCAATTTGTTTGCTGGCACTCGCATCGAAACTTTTCAGGGTGCCACCGAAATGCGGGCAGCGCACGAGCACGGCGTGCACCATGCCTTCGCGTTGTACATCGATACCAAATACGCTGGTGCCGTCTACTTTTTGCTGCGCATCGAGGCGGCGATCGTATTTGCCGATCAACTTAAATTGTTCGGGCGATTTC
>JBEVMI010000159.1:0-3370 GCA_040508685.1 Spongiibacteraceae bacterium | reverse complement strand
ATTATGTTTGCCGGCTAGAACGATAGTGCCGACGCTGCCACGGCAGCATTCCTCCCCCAATCCCTACTGACAGGTCAGACGTGTGGAATCCGAAATCGACGACGGTATCAGCGACTTCGACGGCCCGCCCAGCTTCGATGCGCCGCCCGACTATGCCGAACATCGCGACGCCGACATCTCTGCATTGAAAGTGCCGCCGCACAGTGTCGAGGCCGAGCAATCGGTGCTCGGTGGGTTGATGCTGGCCAACGAAGCCTGGGACAGCGTCGCCGAGCTGGTTTCCGAGCGCGATTTCTTCCGCCCGGAACACCGCCTGATTTTTCGGCGTATGGCGCGACTGGTCGAAGGCAGTCAGCCCATTGATGTCGTTACCCTCGCCGACGCATTGAACAACGCCGACGAACTCGAACGCGCCGGTGGTTTCGGGTATCTGGCGGAACTCGCGAAAAACACACCGAGCGCCGCGAATATTCGCGCCTATGCCACCGCTGTGCGCGAGCGCGCGAATTTGCGCTCGTTGATCGTTGCTGCGCAATCGATCGCCGACAGCGGTTTTCAGCCGGAAGGCCGCAGCAGCGGCGAACTGCTCGACGACGCCGAACGCCGCATCATGCAAATCAGCGAGGAGCGCCCCAAAACCGGCGGTCCCGAACCGGTCAATCCGTTGCTGAAAAAAGCAGTCGACCGCATCGACGAATTGTTCAACAGCGATTCGGCGCTCACCGGCATCAGCACCGGTTTCAAAGATCTCGACGACATGACCTCCGGCTTGCAGCGTGGCGACATGGTCGTGGTTGCGGCGCGGCCGGCGATGGGCAAAACCACATTTGCGATGAATCTGGTCGAGCACGCGGTGTTACATGGCGTGAAACCGGTGATTGTATTCTCGATGGAAATGCCGGCCGAACAATTGATCTTTCGTCTGCTGTCGTCGATCGGCCGCATCAACCAAACGCATGTGCGCACCGGCAAACTCGAAGACGAAGACTGGCCGAAACTCAGCGCCGCAATCGGCAAATTAAAAGATCGCCCGTTATTTATCGACGACACGCCGGCACTGTCGCCGCTCGAAGTGCGCGCGCGCACACGCCGTATCGTGCGCGAACACGGCACGCCGGCGCTGGTGATGATCGATTACATTCAGTTGATGCAGATCGCTGGCAGCACCGAAGGCCGCACCGCAGAAATTTCCGAAATTTCGCGTTCGATGAAATCGATGGCCAAGGAATTCGATTGCCCGGTGGTGGCGCTGTCGCAGTTGAATCGCGGCGTCGAACAGCGTCCCAACAAACGCCCGGTGAACTCCGACCTGCGCGAATCGGGTGCTATCGAGCAGGACGCCGACATCATCATGTTTATTTATCGCGATGAAGTTTATAACGAGGAATCGCAGGATAAAGGCGTTGCCGAAATCATCATCGGCAAACAGCGTAACGGCCCTATCGGCACTGCGCGCCTCGCGTTTATCGGCAAATACACGCGCTTCGATAATCTGGCGATGCCCTATGGCGGCGGCGATCAGTATTAATCCGAAGTGTCTGAAAAATATGTCGACATGATTAATTCGACTGCCGCTGTAACAGCGGCGCGATTGGCGTCTGTATCCGGCAGTCCTGGCAACAAGATGCGTGCTCGCGTTTGATGAGGGGAATTTGCATGCTTCATAAAATCACCGGTTGGCGATGGTTGCCGCGGGGAATGTTGTTGCTGTGGTCGCTATTGGCGCCGCCTGCATTTGCGCATACCGGCGATATCGGCGGTGGCGTTGCAGCGGGATTTTTGCATCCCATCAGTGGTCTCGATCATTTGCTGGCGATGGTCGCCGTTGGCATCTGGGGTGCTTTTCTCGGCCGGCCGCTGCTGTGGGCGCTGCCTGTGGCGTTCCCGTTGATGATGGTGGTCGGCGGCGTATTGGGTATCGCCGCCGTGCCATTGCCATCGGTCGAATCAGCTATTGCGCTATCGGTTATCGTCCTGGGAGTTGCCATCGCGGTCGCGTGGCGGGCGCCTGCGGTAATAGCGGTAGCGGTGATTGCAGTCTTCGCTGTTTTTCATGGTCATGCGCATGGCACAGAGTTGCCGCATGCGGCGACACCAACGGTGTATGCCGTCGGTTTAGTCATCGCAAACGGCCTGCTGCATCTCGACGGTATCGCCTTGGGTTTGTTTGCTCGCAACCCATTCGGTGCGACCGCATTGCGCGCCGGGGGCGGCGCGATTGCCGCCACCGGCGTCTGGATTTTGTTAGGGTCGCCCGGTGTCGCGTAATACATTTGTGGCTGTAGCGCCGGCGTTGATCGTGAGTGCAATTGCTGCATTGGCGGCAACACCGGCGCATGCGCACGGCCCGTTCGGTTCAGCAGCGCCGTTCTGGTCGGGCGTTTTTCATTTCGCCGTGGCACCGCTGGCGATTGTCGTTTCCATCGCTTTTACCGCGGCGATTGCGCGCGCCGACGACCATACGGTATTGGCCGCCATCGGCATCGCCGCGGCGACCGCGTTCGGCGCGGCACTGTGGATGCCATCGCAATGGATCGCGCCGGCACCGTTAGCTGCCATCGCCAGCGGTTTGCTGGCGTTATCGGGTTGGCGCGGCAGGCGTTGGCTATATTGTCTGCTGGCCGCGCTTGCGGGCAGCGCAATCGGCATCGTGGCCGAGCCCGATCAGCGGACGTGGGGTGCGGCGTTTGGCATCAGCGGGGTGGTGATGTTGATCAGCTCGGCGGGCGTCGAGTTGTTTTTATGGTTCGATCGTCAGCTGCGGTGGCAGGCCGCTGCGCTTGTCGCACAACGCATTCTCGGCGCGTGGGTAGTGGCGATCGGATTGTTGTTGGGCGCGCTAGCCCTGTTCGTCGGCAGCTGACGCGCGCCAATAAATGCAGCTTCATTCTCGAAGTGACCAAAGCAGCTCTATCGCGTAGTGCAGCAGTGGTACCAGCGTCGCTACGGTCAGTAGCAGCAGCGTTGCCATGCAAAGAACCCGCACTGGCGAGATGGTTGAGTCGTCGCTGTGCAGTATGGCTTGGACGCGCAGCGCCAGATGATTGCGCAAAAAACTCGCGGCGAGTGGGGGGCTGTTTCCCAGTCGTCGGCACTGCACCAGCGTTTCGGCGACTGTCAGATAATCTCCCAAAAAATCTGCTGCGGCGCGATCACATGATTGATCGTGAGCCAGCTCGATATCGTCGAATAATTTATTGCGCCGAATCCAGAATAAGCAGCTCGCGCGCAACAGGATCAACCACAGGTTATCGCGCCGTTGGACGTGGGCGTGTTCGTGGGCGGTTATCGCGCTGATCGCAGCGGCAGGCAATTGCCGGATCAGGCCTTGCGACAAATAAATCGTCGGGCGAAACAGGCCGAGTGTGCA
>JBEVMI010000152.1:0-6216 GCA_040508685.1 Spongiibacteraceae bacterium | reverse complement strand
TGAAAGCGCTCAGCGAGGCGGGTTTCCTCAAGTGACGCGCTCGCTATTATTTGAGGCAGTGTGATGCGTTTGCAGAAAAAGACAGCAATTGTTACCGGGGCCGCAGCAGGCATTGGTCTCGCCGCAGCGCGACTGTTTGCGCGCGAAGGTGCACGCGTATTGCTTGTGGATTTGAACGAAGCTGCGTTGCAGGCAGCCGTTGCAGAAATAGGTGATGCTAGCAGCAGCTATATCGTGGCCGACGTATCGCAGCAGGCTGCGATGCAATGGGTTGTTGATACCGGATTATTGCGTCTTGGCGTTATCGATATATTTGTAGCCAATGCCGGCATCGAAGGTGTCATTAAGCCGTTGACCGAATACCCCGTCGATATATTCGACAGGGTCATCAACGTCAATGTACGTGGCGTATTTCTTGGTATTCGTTCGGTGCTGCCACACATGTCGTCGCGGCGCAGCGGCAGCATTATCATCACGGCATCGGGAGCGGCGTTGCACGGTGCGCCGGGCATGGCTGCGTATATTGTCAGCAAACACGCCGTCGCGGGGCTGATGAAGGTTGCAGCATTGGAAGCCGCGGCATTTGACGTGCGTGTCAACACGGTGAACCCGGGGCCGGTCGAAACCCGAATGATGCGTTCGATCGAAGAAGGCAATGCACCGGGTGCGGCCGAACACGCGCATCGCGCTGGTGCCGCGAGCATACCGATGCAACGTTATGCCGAGCCGGAAGATGTTGCAGCGACAATGCTGTTCCTCGCCGGCGACGAAAGCCGCTATTGCAGCGGCGGCATGTATTCGGTCGATGGGGGCATGTCCGCGCGCTAACGAAGCCCAGGTGCGCAACGACCGCTTGCGCAGCGGCGATCACTTGGCGCGATTCTGCATGGAGTAGCCAGTTTCATTTTTCGAGAATTTTTTCCAGTCGTTTTTTCGCGCGCCGATATTCGCTCAGGTCGTTATCGGATACGTTTTTATCTGCGCGACTTTCCAGCTGATCTCTGCTCCACGCCACATAAGTTTCCCGAAAATCAATCAGCAAATTGATTACTGCCCCCTTGCGATGGGCGGCAACAACTTCGCCGTCTGAATTCAGCAGGTTGTCTATCATCGCCAGTGTCGCGCGCAACGTACCTTCTACCTCGTCCTCAATCCCGCCGAGAAGATCGCGATCCTCGATGTTCGCTGTGCCACAGAAAAGAAATTTCAACAGGCGTTCTGACTCAAAAGCGAGCGATTTCGATTCGGGCTCGGTTAACCAATCGCGCAAGGCTTTCCGACCCAAGGCCGTAACCTTGTACACGGAGCGCTTGCGCGCCCCCAACGATTGCTGAGCAACGGTTGCAAAGCCCAGTGCGGCCAGTTGCTTGATCTGTGCATAAGTGTGGCTGGTCGCGCTTGGCCAGACGCCGCGCACGACGCTGGTCTGGATCTGGTTCGCCAGCTCATAGGCCGAGCGCGGTCGTTCAGCGATCAGGCCCAGCAGCGCGAACGTCAATGTATTGGGTGGTGTCATTGTTGACTATTGCTCCGTTCCAGAGTATCAATATACTCCAGTTCAGAGCATAGAATGACAGTGAATATGAGACCTGCCAATCCCCGCAACCCAATTAACGACAGGTGACCCCATGAGCCAGGAATTTACGCGTCGGGACATGATCAAGGCTGCCGCCGTTGCGCCATTGATTGGTGCATTGAGCGGCGTCAGCGAAGTGACGAGAGCGGCCGGAGCTTCTGATGAACTCGCGCGATTGGATGGCATCGGCCAGGCGGCGCTTGTGCGCAGTGGTCGCGTTTCGCCTCGCGAGCTGGTCGAAGCGGCGATCCGGCGTATCGAAGCGGTGAATCCCCAATTGAATGCCGTTATAGAAAAGCGCTTTGAACAGGCTCTTGTGCAGGCGTCATCAAAAACGTTACCGGCCGGCCCACTGCGCGGTGTGCCGATTTTGATCAAGGACGTGGCGATTGCAGGGGAGCGCAATTACCTCGGCAGTGAGTTGCTGGCGAAGGTGGACATGCGATCGGCGGAAACAGACGAATTTGTCCTGCGCGCCGAACGCGCCGGGATGATTATTGTTGGGCGCACTAATGTACCGGAGTTGTTAAGTGCTCCGACCACGGAATCGAAATTACATGGCATTGCCCATAATCCCTGGGATTTGACGCGATCAACCGGCGGCTCCAGCGGCGGCTCGGGCGCGGCGGTAGCCGCATTGATGGTGCCGCTGGCGCAGGCCAGTGATGGCGGCGGTTCCACGCGAATCCCTGCATCGGCTAATGGCCTGGTTGGTTTGAAGCCGAGTCGTGGCCGTGTCAGCACGAGTCCCAGCACAACGGCGTGGGTCGATATCACACCGGCAAAAAGCTGGGTCACGCGCAGTGTGCGCGATACCGCGCTGGGTCTCGATATGGTTGCAGGGCCTGGATTTGCCGATTCGATCGTCGCCCCGCAGCCGGAACGTTCCTATATCAATGAGGTTGGCGTTGATCCTGGAAAATTGCGCATCGGCTTCATGCGCCAACTACCCGGCAATGTGATGCCACTCGATCCGGAGGCCGTGCTGGCGGTTGAGCGCACGGCAAAGTTGCTTGCGGATCTCGGACACCACGTCGAAGAAAAACATCCAGCAACTCTCGATACCACGGAGCACTTTGATTTGATCAGTCGTTATTGGCCGATCAAAGTCGTGCAGCGACTCAGCGATGCCCAGGAAAAACTTGGTCGCTTGATTCGCGAGGGTGAAGTGGAGCCGGGAGTGTTTCAAATGTTGCAATTCGCGCGCGAAAAAACCGTGTTCGATTTTGGCGTGACGCTTAAGCAGATTTATGGTTACAGCAAGCGCATGCTGGCATGGTATGGACAGGGGTTTGACTTGTTGATGACACCAACCACCGGTTGTGCTGCGCCCCTGCTAGGAACCTTGACCAAACCCGGTGTTACGCGTGATGCGATGTTGTGGGGTGGCTTCGCTCCGTTATTCAACTTGACGGGACAGCCGGCAATTTCGCTGCCACTGCACTGGACTGCGACAGGATTGCCGATTGGCGTACAACTCGCAGCTGATCTGTGGCGTGAAGATATGTTGATTCGAGTGGCTGCACAACTTGAGGCAGCGCAGCCGTGGCATGACCGAGTTCCTGCGGTACATGCATAGGCGCGCGCTTTGCAAAATGTCGTTGTGACACGCCCTTGTCTGCACCGACGGGACGATTGAGCGGGAGCAAAGCAATGCTATTTCTATATCGAGCAACATGCCTTGTGGAGCGTTGTCTATGCGCATGAAGTAACTCCAGTTAATTCGATAGGTACGCTTGGCGTAGAAGCGTGGAAATGTATTTGCATTGCTGCGGCTTACAGCGTGGCGCCACCATCAATAGCAATACTCTGCCCGGTAATAAACGAAGCCTGATCAGAGGCCAGGTACGCGAATAGATTGCCTGCCTCTTCCGGGCGGCCGGGCCGCTCCAGGCGAATAATGTCATTGAGCTGATTGAGCAGTGTCGTCAAACGTTCGCGCTGCGGTGATGCCAGTGAGGCTGTCCACTGCAGCATGGCGTCGCTCGTCAGATCGGTTATCCAGCCTATGGGGACGGCATTGCAACGTATGCCATATGGCGCTTCTTCTGCAGCCAATTGCCTCAACAATGCTTCTACGGCGCCCTTCGAGAAAGGCGAAATGCCATCAAAGGCTATGACGCGGCGCGTTGCTATCGTCGTGGTGGCGGTGATGCTGCCGCCACCGCTCGCCCTGAGTACCGGGACGACTTGATGAAACAGGCGGTAGTACGACATTGCATCGGTGTCGAAAAATTTTTCGACTTCGGCGATCTCAAAATCAGCGATGTTATTGAACGGTACCGGCGCACCCGTTGCGCAGGCTACCGTATGTAAACGGCCACCATTATCGATGGCACGCTTAATTGCCGCGTCGATCGAAGCGGGATCGGACATGTCCATCCGACAGGCGAAAACTTTCAGCCCGGCGTCGGTTAGTTCTTTTTCAAGTGCAGCGGCTTTAGCCTGATTCCCGCAATAGGTGAACGTGACTGGCAAGCCGGCCTTGGCTAACTGTCGGGTCACGCCTGCACCGACTGAACCGGTGCCGCCCGCCACCAGTGCGCAACCTTCGGGATAGGTCAGCTGAATCGTCATGCCATTACTCCATTCTTTAAGTTTTTAATAAAGCTATTATGAATTTCGCAATTGACGAAATGTTTCGCGAATTTCCCGCACGACGATATCCGGCACTTCCGCCGGCGAAAAATTACCGCCGCGAGGTGAATAGGATGTGCGGATCAGATTGTAGTAGTCGGCGGCCCAAAAACGCGACCGGCTGGTTTGATCATGCTCGAAAAAAGTAATTCCAGTGGGACACGCAACGATTGGATGACGGTCATGTGACGGCATTCAGAGGTTGTCAGCTCCGTGCCGGTACATGCGAACAGAGCTCCAGAGGCTTTCTGTGAGCCAGTAAATCGAGAATGTCGTCAGTACCCGCGTGAAATCAAAACGTTGCCACGCCGCGACCCAGTGTCGGAGTGCCTCGGTGGGTACGCCGTAATGCCAATCGTCGTTATTAAGGTCAGGTGCAAAACGGGTATTTGCTAAACGGTGCCGCAAATCGTGCACAGAATTTTCGGAAAACCTGATCTGAAATTGCATGGCAGTGCTTACGAATATTTTTTCCTTGGTTATTTTTCTCAAGTCCAAACAGCAGGCGCTGTAACGCTTGCCGACTCAAGCGGGCGTAAGTTTCTGGACTGATACCCCTCAGTCCTCGCTGCCTCGACGGCGCTTCAATGCTGACGAGAATATCGCAGGGTAACGCCCGCATTAATTCGCTGAGCAGGAAATCACCTTCGCCCGGCAATTGACGCTCTTCACCGGCCTCCCACGCCCATTGTTCTGGCGGCTGGTATGCGGGCTCATCGCAGAGTTGTAGGGATGCTATCAATGTTGGATCGAGTTTTTGAAGATCGCTCGGTGAACTGCCTGAACGCGTGAAATGCGCGGCGTCGATGGTGATGGCTGCGTTGGAGGTGTTGGCGGATTGAATCAGGTGCGCGCGCGATAGGAGTCGAGCTCAATGTCGGCGCTCAGTCGACATATCGATACGTCGAACAGTGCAACACCCGAATCCGCCAGTCGCAATTTTGTTTCCCGACGCATTGCAGTAGCGCCCAGCATCGAATAGCCGCGTTCGTCACCGCGCGGAAACTGCAGCATGAGGCTGATCGACTCGAATCCGGTCGCTGCAGCAATTTCCACCAGTTCTGGCGGTGGCACTTCAGAAATTGTGTAGTGACACAGAGACAGCGGGTACATCAGTGCATTTCACTCGTCGCGGTTGATGCCAGCTTATGGTTTCCCGTAGGCGCTGGTCACGCCGGCAATTTTCCCCAAATTAATATGCGAGCTTATTGCGGCGTTGCGAGCCACGGCCACATCTTTATCCAGATATTTATTGAGCTGCGTTGCGAATTCAAAAGGATTGCCGCCGCTCATCAAGGCGTTGAGCGCATACGATCCGCCACTGCATTGCGATAAAACCTTACCCGCCAAAATCACATCGATGCCGGATTGTGTTGCCGCATTCAAGCCGTCCAGCGCCAGCTGAACATTGGCAGCGAATAGCGCATTATTAATGATCTTGAGCGACAATCCCGCGCCGGTGCCGCCAATGTAGTGAATGTGTTTGCAATAAGCCGCCAGTGTGGACTTGAAGTCGTTCAAGATATTTTCATTGCCGCCAACCATCAGGGTTAGATTGCCATTTTCAACATCCTTCGCTGTGCCGCTGAACGCGCAATCGAGCCAGTGCACATCCTGGCGCTGATCGGAAAATTTTTTAATACACGCGGGGCTCACCGTCGAATGAATAAACACGACGGTTCCTTTGGGAATGTCTTCGATAATCCCATCTTTTCCCGTTATGATCTCATTCAATTGATCTTCGCTAAAAACATTTATCCCCAGTGCGGTAATGTCGTTTAGCGTCTCGGCTGGTGTGTTTACCAGCGCTCCACCATTTTCAACAATTACCTGATGTTCGTGTGGCCGCCGTGAGTGTGCGCAGACTTTGTTACCGCTTTTTAATAATGCCACTGCCATTGGCAGTCCAATACTTCCCAAACCAATCCAACCAATATTCATATCGATGCTCCAGCGTTTGGTTAATTGTTTTCTCGAAGAATTTTAAAGCGTTATGCGTCGGG
>JBEVMI010000141.1:0-4999 GCA_040508685.1 Spongiibacteraceae bacterium | reverse complement strand
AACGCTACACGACGTTGTTGCAGCGGGAATCGAAACGCGCCGTCGCCGAAATCCCCCACATGCAAACCAAGCCCGGCGCTCCCTCCATGCCCCTGCTTGTTCTCGGCTCGCGCTGCGACTGGATATTTGGTGAATCAGCGGTGCGGCGAACTGCAGAACATTACGCAACGAGCCCGGTGATTCTCGACGCAGGTTGCCACGACCTCATGCTGGATCCCGACTGGCAGCGCAGTGCGGATGTTATTTTGCATTGGCTGGATGCCAATTTCCGCAAACCCCACGTTTGATTTTTTGTTCATCTGGACCCGCGCTTACAAACCGCAAACCATTTCAGCGGCGGTTGCCGCGGTCGCCAGCGCCCCACCAAAATCGCTTTGCATCACGCGCAAACGCAACGTCCAGTAGTGCAGCGGATATTCGAAGGTTAAACCAATGGCGCCGGTAAACTGGTGGGTATCCCAATACAACGTGTTGCCGGCTTCCTGCGCATAAGCGAGTGCAATCGCCGCATCGGCGGGATCTCGGGTATCGGCGGCACGCAATGCAAGCCAGCGCGCCGAGTGCGCCTGCTGTGCGCAAACGGCGAGCCGATGTTGCACGCTCTGGAACGAGCCAATCGGACGCCCGAATGCATGCCGCTCCTTGAGATAAGCAACGGTCTTGTCGAGTGCCGCCAGCATCGTCGCACTCATTTCGACTGCAAGCGCCACACGCCACCACTGGCGCAAAATTTCGACGGCATCCGCACCAAGGCGACGTCCGCCACCGAGATCACCGCGCGTGAGGCGCCCGGTCGGATACGCTACGAAGGCGTCGATGACTTCGACGTCCGCAGGTTGCAATGGCAATAACACGACATCGTCGCCGAGATCGATCAGCGCATGGCGGGCAACCGATAAAAAACGCACCGGCTTGTCCCAGCAGCCATCGCTGGCATCGATCAGCGCAATGGGACCTTCGATATCTTCGGCAAATAACTGCGGCACGATCAATGCGGAAGCTGCCACTTCGGCAACGGCGGTCTGCCGCGCAATCACATCGACGACCAGAGCTGCCTGCAACGGACCAAAACCTTCTTCGCGGGCGATCCGCAAAAAACCATTGGCGATCAGCTCCTGACGCAGCGGTGTGCCGTCGTACCAAGGCCCCACATGCTGCGACGGTGCCTGCCCGTATTTTTCCGCCAGCTGTTCGAGTGCATCCACCAGCATGCGCTCGTCGTCATTCAGCGCGTAATCCATCGTGAATTCCTCATTAAAATATTTTGAAATTTTATTTGCGCTTATTTAACGCGCGGCAACTTCAGAAAACTTTGCGCGACAATATCGAGTTGCACTTCGGTGGCACCAGCGGCAATTGGGGTCGAGATGGCGTGACGATACAGACCTTCGATTTCGGATATACCATTGGCCAGATACTGAGGCGCAATTTCACCAATAAATTCGGTGGTGGCTTTTTGCGCGGCAATGGTCGCAATGCGCGCCACATTGACATCGGCCGTTGGCGGCAGGCCTTGCACGCGCAAGGCGATGACCTGATAGGTCAGTGCTCGCGCCGCGGCATTGGCGGCTAAGGCGCGACCGGCGCGGGCTCGCACCAGAGGGTCGCGCCAGCGGCCATTGGCTTGCAGTTCTTTGACAATTTTATCGAGCACCACACCGTTTTTCGCATAGTGCGGCACGCCGATGCGCTCGAATTGCAGCGAATAACGCACAATCTCCCAGGCCTGACCTTCGGCACCGAGGCGCGCACTTTCAGGCACCTCCACGTTGTCGAAAAAGACTTCGTGAAAACCGCCGCCCGGAATCATGCCGTCGATATCGCGCACAGTGACGCCGGATATTTTCATCGGCACCAGGAATACACAGATATTGTTTTTACCTTCGCCGGTGCGCGCGAGCAGGATGCAGTAATCGGCGCATTGCGCACCCGAAGTCCAAACCTTGTTGCCATTGATCACATAACCTGTGGCAGTGCGCGTGGCCTTGGTGCGCAACGCGGCGAGATCCGAGCCGGCATCCGGCTCCGAATATCCTTGGCACCACAATGTTCGCCCTTGCCGAATTAACTCCAGATGATACGCACGCTGCTCCGGGGTGCCGTACGCCATGATGGTGGGGCCGATGTAATTCACATTCATGTATTGCAGGCCGCGCGGCTCACCGGCGGCGCACAATTCCTCGGCCAGGATGAATTGTTCCCACGGACTCATTGCACGCCCGCCGAATTCGACCGGCCAGTGCGGCACCAGCAAACCGTGCTGCGACAGCCTGGAACAGAACTCGCGCGAAAACTCCAACTGTGCGGTGGAGCCCACGCCACCCGTCGAAATCGTCGCCCAGCTCGGTGGCAGCAGCGAGTAAATTGTTGCGCGTACTTCGCTGCGAAATTCGTCCTGTTGCTGACTCCACTGAAATTTCACGACATCGTCCTCATTTAATTATTGCGGATATGCAAACGTCGTCGCGACGTATGACAAATGAATCTATTTCAATGCCCGCGCCCAATCCCGAAGGATGTATTTTTGAATTTTCCCGGTGGATGTTTTTGGCAGCTCGCCAAAAACGACATGACGCGGACATTTGAAATGCGCCAGATGCTCGCGACACCACGCCATGATTTCCGCCGCCGTTGCGGCCTGTCCCGCTTTCAATGTCACGAAAGCACAGGGCGTCTCGCCCCATTTTTCATCGGGCTTTGCCGCCACCGATGCTTCGAGAACGGCGGGATGCCGATACAACACCTCTTCAATTTCCAGCGTCGAAATATTTTCGCCGCCGGAAATGATGATGTCCTTCGCGCGATCCTTGATTTCGATATAACCATCCGCGTGCATCACCGCCAGATCGCCGGTATGAAACCAGCCATCGGTAAATGCGGCGTGCGTGGCCTGCGAATTCTTCAGATATCCCTTCATCACCGTGTTGCCGCGCAACACAATTTCGCCAATGCTATTGCCATCGCCGGGTACATCGGCGCCAGTGTGCACATCGATCACACGCAACTCGCCCTGCGCCGGCGTAATGACACCCTGTCGCGCGACTTTCTGCGCACGCGCCGTTACTGCGAGATCGTCCCAATCCGACTGCCACTCACACAGAGTGGCAGGCCCATAGGTTTCTGTGAGGCCATACAGGTGCGTGACATGAAAGCCGAGCCGTTCGATACGCTCGATGATCGCACTCGGCGGCGTTGCGCCACCCACCGCCACTTCGACCATCGGTACAAATGGCGCGGCCGGCAATTCCGGCGCATTGGCAATCATGTTCAGCACAATCGGTGCGCCGCACAGGTGCGTGACGCTGTGTGCACCGATCAATGCAAAAATGCGCGCCGGGTCGACTTGACGCAGACAGACATGGGTTCCACCGGCGAGCGTGACGGCCCAGGTCATGGTCCAGCCGTTGCAGTGAAACATCGGCAAGGTCCACAAATACACCGAATCCGTAGCGAGCTTAAATGCGATGACATTGCTCATCGCGTTGAGATAAGCACCGCGATGATGATAGAGAACGCCTTTGGGATCGCCGGTGGTGCCGGAGGTGTAATTCAGCGCGAGGGACTGCCACTCATCGACGGGTAGCTGCCATGCAAAATGTGGATCAGCGGCGGCGAGCCACGCCTCATAATTCAATACATCGGCGTCGAAGGCGCTGCGGAAATTCGGCGTAACTTCATTATCTAAAATTTCGACAAGCAGGGGCGGCGACTCGACACCTTCGAGTGCTGCTTTGGCCAGCGCACTGTATTCACTGTCGACGAGGAAAACTCGGCATTCCGCATGGTGCAGCATGAAACGAATGGTCGACGCATCGAGACGTGTGTTTATCGCGTTGAGCACACCGCCCGCCATCGCCACACCGTAGTGGGCTTCGAGCAGCGCCGGAATGTTGGGAGCCAACACCGATACTGTCGTACCGACCGCGACACCGTGCGCATGCAGCGCCGCGGCCAGGCGCACGCAGCGCTCGTAAAATTCGCGATAGGAATAATTTCGCGCGCCGTGAATGACGGCGGTTTTATGTGGGTGGATATGGACGGACCGCTGCAGAAAACTCAGCGGCGACAAGGCGACGTGGTTGGCCGCGTTCGGCGCCAGATAATCGGTGGCGTGTTCAGGCATGTTGATCGGATACCGGCAGAATTTCGCCCGTCATATAGCTGGAATATTCGCTGGCCAGAAAGACCATCACGGTCGCGACCTCCCACGTTTCCGACGGTCGTTTCTGCACCATGCGAGCGGCGGCTTCCTGCAAAAATTGCTGTGTTTGCTTTTCTCGCATTTTGTCGTGTATCGCGCCACTGGGAGCGACGGCATTCACGCGCACGCCGAACTCGGCACCTTCCACGGCAGCGCAGCGCGTCAGTGCCATCACGCCGGCTTTGGCGGCCGCATAATGGGCCTGCCCCTTCACGGCGCGCCAACCGTAGAACGATGCATTGTTGACGATAACGCCACTGCCCTGCGGTTGCATGTAGCGAAAGGCTTCGCGCGTCATCCGAAAGGTTCCCGTCAGTGTCACGTCGAGCATGCGCTGCCACTCGGCATCGGCCATAGCGAGAATCGGTGTATCGCCACCGATGCCGGCATTATTCATTACGACGTCGATGCCGCCCATCTGCTGCTGCGCCGCTGCGAATAATGCCTCGACATCCTGTTGACTCGAAACATCGCACAGTTGCGTGAATGGCGCCGGCCGGTCCGTCAATTCGCGCAAGGATTGTGCAGCGCGCGAGAGTCGCTCCACACGCACATCCGAAATCATGACCGTGGCACCCTCCTCCATACAACGCCGAGCAATGGCAAAGCCGATACCGACACCGGCTGCAGCCGTAATGACAATACGCTTACCCGATAACAGATCATGCGCAGCGGGATAAGGCGGCGGCTGACGTTCAAACATATAACCCTCGCAATTGCCAAGCATGGTGATAATGGGTCAAGCCAGTTTACATCACACCTAGTACACTATTAATATCTGCCAATCCAATAAATAAT
>JBEVMI010000125.1:0-3951 GCA_040508685.1 Spongiibacteraceae bacterium | reverse complement strand
GACATTCACGCCAGCCGCATCCTGATCCTCGACTTCGGATCGCAATACACGCAACTGATCGCGCGTCGCGTGCGCGAAATCGGCGTGTACTGCGAAATTTGGCCGTTCGACATCAGCGAAGCCACCCTTCGTGAATTCAATCCGCTCGGCATCATCCTCGCCGGCGGACCGGAATCGGTCACCGAACTGAATTCACCGCGCGCACCGCAATGCGTATTTGAAATGGGCCTGCCGGTATTCGGGATCTGCTACGGCATGCAGACCATGGCCGAACAACTCGGCGGCAAGGTCGAAGGTTCGAACGTTCGCGAATTCGGTTACGCACAGGTCAAACTGCACGGCGATACCGATCTGTTCCGCGATATTCGCGATCACGTCGATCATGCCGACAGCGCTTCACTGATCGACGTGTGGATGAGCCACGGCGATAAAGTTATCAGGATGCCGGAAGGTTTCGAGCTGATGGCGTCGACGCCGTCGTGTGCGATTGCCGCGATGTCGCTGGCGTCGAAACATTTTTACGGCGTGCAATTCCACCCGGAAGTCACGCACACGCTGCAAGGCAAACGCATCCTCGAACATTTCGTGCTGAATATCTGTGGCTGCGAAGCACTGTGGACGCCGGCGAATATTATCGAAGACGCGATTCGCACGGTGCGCAAACAGGTCGGCGGGCAGAAGGTGTTGCTTGGCCTGTCCGGTGGTGTCGATTCATCAGTCGTTGCGGCGCTGCTGCATCGTGCGATCGGCGATCAGCTGACCTGCGTGTTTGTCGACAACGGTCTGCTGCGCAAGCACGAAGGCGATCAGGTGATGGATATGTTCGCGCGCAATATGGGTGTGAGGGTGATTCGTGCCGATGCCGAAGAACGTTTTCTCGGCAAACTCAAAGGTGTCAGCGATCCCGAGCAGAAACGCAAAATCATCGGCGGCACCTTTATCGAGATATTCGATGCCGAGGCGACGAAATTAAAAGACGTGAATTTTCTCGCGCAGGGCACGATTTACCCCGACGTGATCGAATCGGCTGCGGCGAAAACCGGCAAGGCGCATGTGATCAAATCGCACCATAACGTTGGCGGCCTGCCGGACGATATGAAGATGGCGCTGGTGGAACCGCTGCGCGAATTATTTAAAGACGAAGTGCGCAAGATCGGGCTCGAACTCGGCCTGCCCTACGACATGGTGTATCGCCATCCCTTCCCGGGCCCAGGCCTTGGCGTGCGCATTCTCGGCGAAGTCAAAAAGGAATACGCCGATATCCTGCGCGAAGCCGATGCGATTTTTATCGAGGAGTTGCACAAGGCGGACTGGTATCACAAAACCAGCCAGGCCTTTACGGTATTCCTGCCGGTGAAATCCGTTGGTGTGGTCGGCGATGCGCGGCGTTACGAATATGTCGTCGCACTGCGCGCGGTCGAAACCATCGACTTCATGACCGCACGCTGGGCGCACCTGCCGTACGAATTATTGGAAAAAGTTTCCAACCGTATCATCAACGAAATCAGCGGCATTTCGCGCGTGACCTACGACGTATCGAGCAAACCGCCGGCGACGATCGAGTGGGAGTGATGGAAATTATTCGAGCAAATGGGGGGCGGTAAATGTCCTACCCGAAACCTCCCGAGAGCAAAGCCGCTGTTTCGCATGCTGCAGTTTTTTTGACTTAGAGATTGTCTCCGCGATGCGGAGACAATTGAGTTCGGCATTATCCTGTTGCCAGTACAGGCGAAGGGTCATACCAGCAGGGTCGTCCGGTAGCGACAGCGCAGGGCGAACTACATGTGGCTTGATTCGAGCCGGAACATATTGTCGTGCGCGCGCCTACGCCATGACGCCGCGTGTTAGAACGTGATTGTTACGGCTGCGGCGCTTCTGTCGGCCGCGCCATGAAAGACGGCTTCGATATTGTTGCCGTCGGGATCGATCAGGAATGCAGCGTAGTAGCCGGGATGGTACGCACGCTCTCCCGGCGCGCCGTTGTCCTTGCCGCCATTGTTCAGTCCGGCCTTGTAAAACGCTTCTACCATGGCGCGATCACTGGCCTGGAAGGCGAGGTGGTGGCGCCCCGTCAGCTCGCCCTGGGCAGCGGGGCTATCGGCACTGGAGACAAACAGCTCATCGATCCAGAAATGATCTTCTGCGCTGCCGCCGATAGGAATGTTCAATATCTTGAATATTGCTTCATAAAAACGCCTGCTCGCTGCAATATCCCGAACCACAAGCTGGATATGATCGATTAGCCGGCCGCGATACAGCTTCTCTGCTTCCATGGTGATCTCCTCTATTCGATTCGCATTACACAACTGTATGCAGGATTGATCGAGTGTCCCCGAGCAACTTGCCCGCGCATCGGAAAAGACAAGAAAATCCCGCGGCGAGTTCCCTCTGCTAGGGTAAGGCGATAGGGTGGCCATCATGCAGAATTCTTTTTTTGAAGAAATTGAGAGCACTCCGGTGGTTGGCGCTGCGATGCCTGCTCCAGCATTGCTCGGGCTGGCATCGGCATTACCGCCGCATCTGCGCCTGGGCACCTCATCCTGGAATTACCCCGGTTGGACCGGGCTGGTGTGGGATCGCGACTATGCCGATGCAAAACTCTCCCAATATGGCCTTGCGGCTTACGCTCAGCACCCGCTGTTTCGCACTGTCAGTATCGACCGCAGTTTTTATAAACCGCTGAGCGTTGCGCAATTTTCGACTTACGCCGCGCAAGTGCCGGGCGATTTTCGTTTTGTCGTGAAAGCGCCAAGCCTGGTGACGGACGCACTGTTGCGCGATGAATCCGGGCGCGGCCAGAAGGTCAACGCGAATTTCCTCGACGCCGATTTGGCCGTGCGACACTTCATCGAGCCTGCGATGGAAGGATTGGGGAATAAACTCGGTGCGCTGGTGTTTCAGATCAGCCCGTTGCCGTTGGCGTGGCTGTCGCAAATCCCCGAGTTGATCGAGCGTTTGCGGATAATGTTGCGCGCGATTCCGAACTTGCGTGCGTCGGCACTCGACAGCGTAATTGCGGTGGAGGTGCGCGATCCGCAGTGGCTGACGCAGCGTTTCACCGAAACCTTGCGCGCTACCGGCGCAACGTATTGCATGGGGCTGCACGCGAAGATGCCGCGCATCGCCGAACAGTTGCCGATTTTGCGTGCGTTGTGGCCGGGACCGCTGGTGTGCCGCTGGAATCTCAATCCGCTGCACGGCGCATTCGGGTACGAAGCAGCGCGCCAGCAATACGAGCCGTACGATAAGTTGATTGATCCGGATCTGGAAACGCGCGCGGCATTGGCGCGTGTGATCGCCGGTACGGTTGGCGCGGGTCAGAATGCCTACGTCACGTTGAGCAACAAAGCCGAGGGGTCGTCGCCGTTGTCAGTGGTTGCATTGGCGCAGGCCATTCGGAATCTTCAGCGTTGATGTTTTAAGTTTTGCGCAAAGCCTGCGTGAGGCGCCGTTGCGACGCGGCCGCAAATCGCGGGACCAGCAGATTATCGGCATTACGCTGGATGTCGCGCACGGCGAAAGTATTCCGACGCCGCCCAGCGTGCTCGGCGATATCGAAATCCGCAATTTGCGCGTGACCTTCAGCGATATGTTTATTTTCGAGCAATGGGAAATGACGCGTGAACCGGCGTTGTTGATTGGTATGGATCTGCGTAAAACGTCAGAATAGAAACGATTCCCGGTGGGGCGCGATGGTGGCAGATTCAAGAATAGATCAGCAGTGGATGGCACTGGCGCTGATGCAGGCACAGCAGGCCGCAACGCGCGGCGAGGTGCCGGTCGGCGCGGTGCTGGTGCGCGATGAAGTATTGCTTGCCGGTGGCTTCAACTGCCCGATCGGTACGCACGATCCGACCGCGCACGCCGAAATTGTCGCACTGCGTGCCGCATCGCAACAGGCGGAAAATTACCGGCTGCCCGGGACCACGCTGTATGTGACGATCGAGCCCT
>JBEVMI010000118.1:0-5036 GCA_040508685.1 Spongiibacteraceae bacterium | reverse complement strand
GGTGCCCCAGTCTTGGATCAGACCGATGCGAATGGGTTCTTTCGATGTTGCCATGACTAACTCCGTCAAAGGGTTGTTGAATCTACATTGCAGAAATTATTCCGAAATTTTTTGCACCGGAAATAATGTGTGGGAAAGGTCGTTTTCGCCGCGCCCGCCGCGCGGGAATCCGCCTTCCTGCCAGGAACCGCGCGACCAGTGAGCGCCGGGGAATTCGGCGCGGCTCCAATCGCCGATCACAACGCGTTTGGCAATTTTCCATTCGCCGTCGCGCCGCTCGAAAATGTCCTCGTAACGACCGGCGAAAATGCCCATGCGCATTTCGCTGTCGGACGTGTCCTGATACGGGTGAAATGCCAACACGTAACTTTCCACGCGTGCGCGCTCCGCACTATCCAGTTCGATGTAGACATTGGTGAGATTGTGGCTGCCGACATCCTGCACGTCGCGTTCGGCGTCGTGCAGCACGCGCGCCATGCTCCAGCCGGTGCCCTAGAAGGCGCCGTGTTCGTCGATGGCGTCTTCATGAAAGGCGCTGCGAATCATGGCTTCATCGCTGCGGTCGACACCGCGGCAGTAGCGCACCAGCGCCTGGCGAATTTCGATGTGAGCGATGACTTCGTTGATGTCCATCCGAGATGTCCTCAATTGTTATTGGGTTGGCGATAAATTATTGCGCGCGCATAACGTTCCAGTGCTGAAATTTTTTTCATGTCACGATTTCAAGCGGTTGCGGATACCACGTGTCGGAGCGTGTGAAGAACCAGTAGTAACCGAGTTCGATCGCACTTCGAGAAAGAAAAAACAACGTAAATGCCAGCCACAATCCATCGGCGCCCCACGCGCGTGTCAGATACCACACCGGCAGAAACACCAGCAGCGTGGAAACAAGTACGGCGTTGCGCTGTTGCTTCACTTTGAGCGCGCCGACAAACACGCCGTCCAGCAAATTGTTGGTCATGTAGGCGAACGGCAGTATCGACAGCCAGATCACCAGCTCTTTGGCGCGGCCGATCACATCCGGCAGGCTCGATAACAGCGGAATCAGCAGATCCTGCAACAGGTAGTAACCGACTGCGAAGCAGGTGCCAGCCATCGTGATACAGCTGGCAGCCGCCCGCACCGCGCGATGGAAGTTGGCGCCGTCGCGCGCACCGATGCAGCGCCCGCACAGGGATTCGCACGCGTACGAAAACGGATCGAGCACGTATGCCATGATGAAGAAGAGTTGCATCAGGATCGCATTGGCGGCCAGTGTGGTATCGCCCAAACGCGCACCCTGCAGCGTAAAAAAATAAAAGACGAACATCACTGAAGCTGTATTCGCGAGCAGCGGCAGGCTGACGGCGACGAGTTGCCGGATTCTTCTCAGATCGAACACAGCTTGCCAATCGATACCGATGCGCGCATTCAAATCCCTGCGCACCAGCCACAATCCCAGTGCCAGTCCGGCGCTTTCAGCCGTGGCTGTAGCGGCGGCGACCCCTGCGCTTTTCATACCCAGTGCGTAAACGAACAGCAGGCACAGCAGAACGTTCAGGGCATTGGCGAATAGTGTCATCAGCAGTATCGGGCGCGTGCGACCGATACCAATCAGCCAGCCACAGAGGGCGTAGCTAGCCAGCACGGCCGGCGCGCCGAAAATTCGTGCGTAGCCGTACTCCAGCGCCTGCTCGGTGACTTGTTGGCTCGCCCCCATCAAACGCACGCCAAAACCGACGACGGCTGGTTGTGTCGCAAGCAACGCCAGCCCGATCAACAACCCGAGGCCGAGACTGCGCAGCAGGGTGTAACGCAGTTCGTGTCGACGCGTGAGGTCTTCGCTGTGCCCGCAGAGTTGCGCGGCAATCCCTGAAGTGCCAAGACGCAGGAATCCAAAAATCCAGTACACCACCGTGAACAGGCTGGCGCCGACAGCTACCGCACCCAGATAACGCGGGTCTTCCTGATGGCCCATGACAGCCGCATCGACGGCGCCCATCAGGGGCACGGAAATATTCGCCAACATCATCGGCCAGGCCAGCGACCAGATGGTTCGGCGGCTGAAGCGGGTCGGGTCGGTTGTCACTTTCATCAATGTCATGCCTGCGTTGCCGCTTGTTTTTATGCGGCCAATTTACGATTAGCATGGGGTACAGTACAGGTACAATTCGCTAACAATATTCGATAGTGGCTCCCGATAAACACCATGACAATTTCAACTTCGAAGTCCTCATTACGTGCAGGGAAAGTGTCTGTAGACGCAGGCTCCACGGTAGTTTCGCGCATTGCCAATCGTTTACGTGAACGTATTCATGCCGCGCTTTTGCGGCCTGGCATGCGGCTGCCTTCTATCCGTGCACACGCGACAGAGCTGGGTGTTGCGCGCAACAGCGTGGTCGACGCCTATGAATTGCTGGTGACGGAAGGGCTGATCGAATCGCGCCGTGGGGCCGGTTTTTATGTGCGCAGTGGACCGCCGGCAACCCCGGCGCGGATTACCCCGGAGATCATTCGCGAGGTGCGGCCGGGAGCGGCGGGAACCTGGCCCTACTGGCGGGTTACGCAAGAGTTTCCCCACGAACGCCAGCCGGGATCGAGTCTGCTTCCGCCCGCGTGGCTGCAGGGCGATCGTGTGAGGCGTGCTCTCCGGGAGGTTGCACGACAAGGTTCGGACAGCATGCTCGGTTACGGTTCGCCGCTGGGGTATGCGCCGTTGCGCGGGCAGATCGCGCACGATCTGGCTGACATGGGGATACGCGCCGAGCCCGACCAGATCGTCACGACATTGGGGGTAACGCACGGCATTGATCTGGTGGCGCGCTGTTTCCTGCGCACCGGGGATACGGTGGCGGTGGACGATCCGGCGCTGTGGGCGTTGTATGCACGGTTTCTTTCGCTCGGCGTGCGGATCTGTCCGGTGCCGCGACTGGCCGACGGTCCGGATCTGGTCGCGCTGGAAAATATTCTGCAGACACACCGGCCGCGTTTGTTTTTTACCAGCTCGGCCCTGCACAACCCGACCGGGGGCCATTTGGCCGCGGCCAAAGCGCATCAGCTGCTGCGGATTGCCGAAAACCACGATCTGACGCTGGTCGAAGACGATATCTTCGCCGGCCTCGCCCCGGCCCACGCCGCGCGCATTGCAGCACTCGATCAATTGCAGCGGGTGATTTATTTATCCGGTTATTCGAAAACCATCGCCGCCAGTTTGCGCGTGGGATTTATCGCCTGTCATGGCGACGTCGCAGCGCGGCTGGTCGAGGAAAAGTTGACGAGCGCAATTACATCGCCCGAGCTTGGCGAGCGCGTCGTACATCGCCTGTTGATCGACGGGCATCAACGCAAACATCTGGAGCGCACGCGCCAGCGCCTGGATATTTTGCGCGCCGAAGTAGCGAGCAGCCTGAAGCGTAGCGGCTGTCGCGTGCATACGCCGGACGGGGGCCTGTATTTGTGGGTCGACACCACGCGCGACACCGACGTGCTCGCCGCCGCTGCGCTGGAAGCGAAATATCTGCTGGCGCCGGGTAGTTTCTTTAATCCGACACAAACACCGTCGACGTGGATGCGCGTCAATGTCAGCAATTTTTTTGCGACGGGTTTTGATGGGTGGTTGGCGCGTCAGCTTGCCGACATGCCGCCATCGACTGGGTACATACCGCCCGAGCAATAACGACTGTCGTCGCTGGCCAGAAACAGCATTGTTCGCGCGACATCTTCGGGCTCGGCATAACGGCCCAGCGGAATGCGGGCGGCGCCGGCTTTGTGGGCCTGCTCGGCGTGACCGGGTGCGTTGCCTTCTTCGAGAGAGCGCATCATCCGAGTTTCGACCGGCCCCGGATTGACAGTGTTGACGCGAATGCCGAATTTGGCGCCGTCGAGTGCAGCGACTTTCATGAGGCCGGCGACGGCGTGTTTACTGGTGATGTAGGCGGCCATGTTTGGCGCTCCCTGCGTCGCGGCACCGGATGCGGTGATGACGATGCTGCCGCCGGTGGGTTGCATGGCCTGCAGTGCGGCCTGCACGCCGATAAATACACCGCGTACGTTGACGCTGAGTACGCGATCGAAAATTTCCAGAGGATATTCCGTGAAAGGTTTGACGACGCCTTCGATACCGGCGTTGGCGACAAAAATATCGAGGCGGCCGAATTTCCGTACCGTGGTTGCGATCACACCGCGCATTTGCTCCGCATCCGCCACGTTGGCGACGACCTGTGTCGCCCGCGGCGACTTGATGGTCGCCACTGCGTCGGCCAGTTGTTGTGCGTTGAGATCGACCATCACCACGGTGGCGCCTTCGGCGACAAACAATTTGGCTGCGGCAAGTCCGATGCCAGCGGCCGCACCGGTGATGACGGCAATTTTATCGGTGAGTCTCATTAGTGTCCCCGCGAAAATAATTTGCATGATTCGTAATGGAAACGCTTCGCAAAATTGAGGTTGGGTACAAGTGATGGTCCGGAGCCGTGCTGAAGAATTAGATGCTGGCGTCAGATCCAAACGCAACGTTGGGGAGGCCATTGGCTATGCTGATTGAAATACGCTGTACTCAAATACGAAATACGCCAGCGTAAATCGCCATCAAAGTTCCATAAACAATCAGCACCCACGCTTCGAACACGAGCCTCAGTGCGACGGGGCCTTCGGCTACTTCCATGAAGTTCATGATCACCAGGCGGGCCTTGAGCAGCGCCACCCCGAGCAATATCGCGGTGACTGCGCGTTGCGAAAAATAATGCAGTCCGTGATTGTCGCTGGTCAGAAACCAGGACAGTGCAGTCAGTGCCAATAACGTCAGCCAGATCTTCGTCACTTTCGATAGCGGCTGCATCGGCCTACCTCACCATGTAGAGTAGGGGGAAAAGTACCAGCCACAGCAGATCCACCATATGCCAGTACGCTGCGCCGCACTCGAAAATCTGGATGTCTTTGGCTGAGTCGTTGGCGCCCAGACGCAGCCAGAGATAAAACAATACAAACAAACCGACAGTGAGATGAAGCAGGTGAATGCCGGTGAAGACGTAGAAATACATGAAGAAATCATTGGTGGT
>JBEVMI010000106.1:0-6813 GCA_040508685.1 Spongiibacteraceae bacterium | reverse complement strand
GGCAACGGAGCTTTCGTCCTCGATGGAAACCGCAATCACGAAGCTGCGCTCGATCTCGGTGAGCGCCGAGGCGCAGCCGCACTACGACGCCGCAACCACGGCGGGAGGCCTGCGCAGCTACCTTTTCACCCACGAGCGATGAGCCAGTGAAGGTCACCATATCGATGTCGGGATGACTGGTCAGCGTAACGCCGCCCTCAACGCCGGCGTCGACTATGACGTTAAGAACGCCTGGCGGCAGACCGATCGCATTGGCAGCCTCGCCAAAAATTAGCGCCGAGTAGGGAGTTAAGGGGCTGGGGCGAAGAACGACGGTATTACCTGTCATTAGCGCCGGCACCACCTTCCACAGATTGAGGAAGAAAGGGAAGTTGTAGGCGGAAATTGCACTGACTACGCCCACCGGAACATAGCGCTTCGCGCTTTCGACAAATGCCCCGCTGGCAGAGATCCGCTCCATGAGCGGCACGGGATTTTGCTCAATTTCGGGAAGAGTCAGGTAATAGGCAAGCAGGTCCCGCGTCTGTCGCAATGGTCCATCCAGTTGCGCTGCCATTACCGGCGAGCCCACGGGGCAGCCGGCCTCCTGAACGATAATCCGACGCAGGCGTTCGGCGTTGGTCTCAAAATAGTCGAGCAAACGCGTGACGATGGTGACACGCTCCGCACGCTTCAGCGTCGCCCAGCTTCCACGGTCGAATGCGCCACGTGCAGCCGCTATAGATGCAAGAATTTGATCAGGAGATGCGGTGCCAACCTCACCGACTACTGCCTCCGTCGCCGGATTGATCACCGAAATGCGGCCGGTGCCTTCGACAAATTCTCCATTGATGAATAGGGCGTATTGCTCAGGTACGTCGCGCATTATTAGCCTCGATAATTTTCTACATAAAACTTGAATTTATAGGGTGGAGTCTGCGGAGCTGCGGTGGTCGCGTGATTCAGCGAAGCTGGGGCGCTGCGCAGGTGTTATTGCCGGCCATCACAACTGCGAATGAGGCATGCACGGATTTTTCACCGCAGAGCTGGACTTTTATTGTCTGGCGCGCATGCAATAAGGCTGAAGATGCAGCCGATTTCTTTGGTGGTAGCCATGGATACTAATGACTCTCGTGAAACTCTAGAAATATTATTTTTCTGCCCTTTAATATCTCAATGGTATCTAGGCTTGTCGCCAATCCAAGTGCCCCTCATCTGAGCAGGGGCTCTTCGATACGGAAGTCTCAGATATCTATGTGATATAAAAAATATCAAATTAAATATTTTAAAAGTTATTTATCGCTGCCTACCATGCCCTCATGAATTGCGAATGAGGGACGATTGAAATGCAACCCGACTACAAAATTGTCGACGCCGATGCCCACGTCAATCCGCCGCCGACCTTCTGGAGCGAGTATCTGCCTGCACACCTGCGGGAGCTCGCTCCGCGAATCGAACACGACGAAGAGTGCGATTGGGTTGTGTTCGAGGGCAAGCGCAAAAAGGTCAACCTGATCGGTGCTCAGGCGGGCCGCGAAGGCAAGGATTTTAAAATGCACGGACGCTTGTCCGATGCGCGCAGCGGCGGCTGGATGCCGGGCGAACGGTTGAAGGACATGGACACCGACCACATTCACGCGGCGGTGTTATTTGGTGGCGGTCCGCTGGGTTCGTCCAATCCGGAACTGTATCGCGCCAGCTTCGATGCCTATAACCGCTGGGTCGCGGATTTTTGCAGCCATGATCCCAAGCGACTGCTCGGCGTCGGTTATGTGCCGATGCAGGGCGTTGACGAATCGATTGCCATGGTGCGCGACATGCATAAGCGCGGCATCAAGGCGGTGAATATTCCGGCCTTTCCGCAATCGTTCACGCCGGTCGTTTCGGGTGGGCAAATGCTCGCACTCACGGGTGACCCCAACGGTCCGCGGCAATATTCCGATGCGGAGTTCGATCCGTTCTGGCAAACCGTCATTGAATTGGGGATGCCGGTGACAATCCATCTCGGTGCGCGCGGCGCCCGCTTTGAGCAGAAGGATAAATTCCTGCCCGATCTGTTGATGACGAAATTGACGATGGCCGAACCGATCGCCATCCTGATTTACGCCGGCGTGTTCCAGCGTTTCCCGGATCTCAAGTTCGTGTCGGTGGAAAGCGGAGTGGGGTGGTTTGCGTTTGCGGCGAACTACATGGACAACACCTGGAAAAAACAACGCCACTGGGTGAACAGTCCGCTGACAGAAATGCCGAGTTTTTACATGGACCGCAACGTGTACGGTTCGTTTATCAACGACCCGGTGGGGGTGTCGCTGCGCCACTGGCCGGGCGCGAAGAACATCATGTGGTCATCGGACTACCCGCACTCGGAGACGACATTCCCGCATTCGCTGGAAGTGATCGCGCACAACTTCGAAGGCGTTCCGGAAGAAGAGAAGCAGTGGATGATTTCCGGCTGCGCGGGAAAACTGTTTGGGTTGTAAGTAATCCGCTGATCAGAATCAGCCAATGGGATGCCGAAGTATTTCGGCATCCCTGCAAACTTGAGTGGATTCTCGCTTGCACACCCCATAATTATTCGCACGAGGTGGAAGCCATGGCCAAAGCAACAATGATTGTATTCGCGACAGCCCATCCCGGAAAAACTGAAGAGCTTGATCAATGGTATGACCAGCGCCATATCCCCGACCTGCTGTCGGTTCCCGGGCTGGTGGAGGCGAAACGTTACGATGTGCGGACACTAAAAATGCCGGAGGGTTGTCCGAAATTTGATTTTCTGGCGTTGTACTCCATGGAGGGCGAAGACATCAATACCATCGTCGGCGCTGCTGCTGCGCGCATGGGTACGCCCGATATGCCGGCAAGTCCTGCCCTCGATAGCAGTAAAACGCTGGCTCTGATGGCGTTTGAAAAGAGCGACAAATAATGGTGGCTATCACGGAATCGCGACGCGTTGTGCTGGCGCGCCGGCCGCACGGCAATCCTGTTCGAGAAGATTTTGCGATCGAAAAAGTTGCCGTTCCCGCCGTCGGTGAAGGTGAAGTCCTGCTCGCGACGCGCTGGATATCGGTCGATCCGCTAATCGCCATTTTTATCAGTGAAGCACCGCTCGGTGGCGCGATGCCGCCGTTGCCTGTTGGGGCGTTGATACCGGGTTCTGCCGTTTCCGAAGTGTTGGCTTCGCGCCATTCGGCATTCACACCCGGCGATTTTGTCGAAGGTAGAAGTGGATGGCAGGAGCACGCCGTTGTCCCCGCGGCTCGTATCCGAAAAATTGACCCGAGTTTGCAACCGGAAGCGCTGGGAATTCTTGGGTTGGCGGGATTTACCGCCTGGTGCGGACTCAAGCTCGCGGGCGATATCGCGGGTAAAACCATTTTGATCAGCGGCGCGTCCGGCGCAGTCGGATCAATTGCTGGTCAGCTCGCAAATCTGCGCGGCGCGAAAGTCATCGGCATTGCCGGTAGCGCAGAAAAATGCAAACACCTTACTGAGACACAAGGTTTTGAGTCCGTCATCAACCGTGATGACGGGGCGGTGGCCTCGGCACTATCAGCGTTGACGAATGGCGTTGACGTCTATTTCGATAATGTCGGCGGCGAGTTGTTCTATCAAGTGCTTCCGCACATGAAACGACACGGAATTATCTTGATTTGCGGCCTGATGGCGCAATACGCGCAAAAATCGGGTGAGCAGCCAACTGTGGATATTCTGACGGAAATCATGGCGAAAGGATTAAGCGTATTGGGTTTTAGCAATACGGACTTTATGCAGGATTTTGAACAATTTCAGACTGAAGTTGCCGCTGCGTATCGGAATCAACAAATCAAGTATGACCAGAATATTCTCACCGGTTTGGCTGGAACGATAGAGCACATGTCGCGCATGTTTTCCGGAAATGAGACCGGCAAGCGACTTGTTGTAATTGATTGAGAAATCTGGACGCCTGAAAACTCGGACAATTTATATTATTGAGGTGCAGTTAAAATGGCTACCAGCAGAGAAACACTACTGAAAGAAGATCCGATGTATGACGAACTTTTCAGTGTTGAGAAAGAGGCCGAACGCCGGCACGGTAGTACATTGTCTGAGGACATTTATCCCAAGCTCGCAGAACTGCGCGCGAAAAACAAGGTCGTCAAAGGCAGCTTGTTTGATCTGGTCGGCAAAGGGTTTACAAAATCGTCGTTCACTGTTGAGCGCCAGCATTACGCCACTCTCGATTATGAGACGACCAATCGTGTAGTGACCGATGGTGAAACTTTCTCCACGCGTTCTTACGATGAGTATTTCAGCGCCGTGCAAATCGGCCGCACGATTTTAAACATGGGTGGTAATGAACACCGCCGTTATCGCGGTGTTGCACAGCCACTCTTCACCATTATCCATGCCCGTAATTGGTGGACGCCCAAGTGGATCGAGGAAATTGTCGATGTGCTGATTTCCGATTTCGAGCGCGAAGGTAGCGTTGACCTCAATGCGCAACTTTGTGCGCGCATGCCGATGCACACCATCACCCGTGGGTTGGGGCTGGACGATGATGAAGGTCTGGTTTTCCGCTTCAATCTCATCAAGGCGTTATCCAGTACGTCAGAGTCTCAGGAGCAGAAGGCCGCCGCCGCCATCGTTCACGAAACACTTTTGCGCGCAATCAATTCGCGACGCGCCGAGCCGCGTGATGATGTCATCACCGCGCTGGTGACGGGCTCATTCAAGGATCACGACGGTAGTGTTTATCGCTTGAGTGATGACGAAATTATTAATTATTGTCGCATCATGATGGCGGCTGGCGGTGGCACCACCTGGCGCCAGCTAGGTATCACGCTATACGCATTATTGACGCAGCCGGAGAACTGGGCGGCGATGAAGGCTGATCGAAAATTGGTTGATGCCGCGATTAAGGAGGGTGCGCGCTGGAATGCCACTGATCCCATTTTCTATCGTTTGTGCGAAACCGATACGCAACTGGGTGGCCTGGATATTCCGGCGGGTTCGATGGTTGAGGTTTGCTACGGCGCCGCCAATCGCGATCCGGCGCGTTGGGAGAATCCCGATGAATTTATTATTGACCGCCCCTATCAGCGTTCGCTCGCATTCGGTGGTGGCGTTCATTCTTGCCTCGGCATGTTTGTGGGGCAGGCCGAAATGCATGCGGCTCTCAATGCGCTGGCGGACCGTTGTCCGAAACTGCGGCTGGATACCTCGGTGCCAGCGCCTGTGATCACTGGCGGTCTGGATGCACGCGGCGTGAGTCATATGCGTGTGCGTTTTGATTGAGCAGAAACTGATTTGGCATCCTGTATTTGGAGAAAAAAATAATGGCTCTCAAAGGCGAAGTTCGCGCCGGCTTTCATGTTCGCGATCTCACGATTGGTCATGTGTTGCGTACCCGCGCCCAATCACATGGCGACAAAGTCTTCATGAATTATTTACCTGACGGTCGTCAATTTACGTATCGCGAAATTGACGAGCTCGCAAATCGCATAGCCAATGGCCTACTTGCCCGCGGATTCGGGAAGGGATCGCATGTCGGTATCTTGATGGACAACTCGCCGGAGCAATTCTTTTTGTATTGCGGCCTGGCGCGTATCGGTGCCGTAATCATTCCGATCAATACCGCAATGAAAGGCGACATTCTTCACTATTACCTGGATCAATCCGACAGCACTGCGCTGATTGTCGATG
The DNA here is from genome assembly GCA_040508685.1 of Spongiibacteraceae bacterium. Taxonomy (GTDB): domain Bacteria; phylum Pseudomonadota; class Gammaproteobacteria; order Pseudomonadales; family CAMLJR01; genus CAMLJR01. The sequence continues at coordinate 1,152 of JBEVMI010000106.1, read as the reverse complement.
CCGATCTTGCCGATCGCTTTTCGGCGGTTGCCGATCGGCTGCCCCGTATCGCGAACATCGTTGTTTTTGGCGGCGCCGGCAGCAGCAATCCCCTGCATGCCACAGGCCGCTCGTTAATTGCCTATGAGGAATTAACCGCAGCCTCAGCTGCAGCGCCGGACATCGATGTTGCCTTCGCTGATATGGCGTTTATTTTATATACGTCCGGCACCACCGGTCCTTCCAAGGGCTGCATGTTTACCCATGCGCGCTGTCTGACGGGTGCGGCAGGGCATCTCGAAACCCATAAATACACCTCCGATGACGTGTTTTATGTGACGTTGCCTATGTTCCATTCCAACGCCATGCAGGGGTCGCTGTTCGTGGCGCTGCTGGCCGGTGCTTCGGTCGCCATTCGCAAGCGCTTTTCGGTTTCGACATTCTGGGATGATATTGCGAAGTCCGGTGCGACTACGACCAATCTGCTCGGCTCGATGGTGAATTTTTTATGGAATGCGCCGCCCAGTGCGGCAGACGCGGAACATCGTTTCCTGCGCTGTGGTTGCGTACCAGTGCCGCCATTTGCAGTTGAATTTCAAAAGCGCTTCAACTGCCGTTTTGCCGGCGGATATGGACTTTCCGATTACGGCGTCCCCATCGTATTTACCGTTGAAGACCCCGAAGAAAAATTCGGATCGGCCGGTCGTGTCGTCGATGGTTGGGATGTGCGCATTGTCGATGATCAGGAATTCGATGTGCCGGTGGGAACTCCCGGTGAAATTCTGATTCGCAGCAATATGGTATGGAACACCACGCTGGGTTATTACAAAAAGCCGGAAGCGACGATGGAAGCCTGGAAGAATTTCTGGTTTCACACGGGCGACCGTGCCTATTTTGATGCAGATGGCTATTTGTGGTTTGTTGATCGCAAGAAGGATTCCATTCGTCGTCGTGGTGAAAACGTATCGGCCTTCGAGGTGGAGAAAGTTTTTGTTGGACACCCCGCGATAAAAGATGCAGCGGCATTTCCGGTGAGCGTGTCGCAGGGCACCGATGAAGAAATTGGTGTTGCGTTGATCCTCAAAGACGGTGCCTCGATCGACGAAACTGCATTGATCGCACACTGTCAGGCGAATATGTCCTATTTCATGGTGCCGCGCTTTCTGACGTTCG
>JBEVMI010000099.1:0-4659 GCA_040508685.1 Spongiibacteraceae bacterium | reverse complement strand
GGCGTTTTTTTTGCTTGTGGTCTTTCAGAAAAAGCCCGACATCGCATACGCCGTTTTCTTGAACATCAGTTCCTGTGCTTCTTCCAGCTTCAGGTTGACCTTGTTGCCGGTGGTGACGATACGCGCTCGATATTCCTTGCGATCGCTGGCCTCGGACACACGCTGCTGGCTGGTGCCGGCATCGGAAACTCGCGCATCGATCTTTGTATCCTTGCGCACAATCACGCCGTCTTTTGCCTTTTCCTGAATTTGCACATCGCAAACCAGCATGTAGGTCACGTCTTTTACAAAACTGCCGGTGATGACTTCGGTCATGCCTCCGGCGATGCCGCCGACTGCTGCTCCCTTGTAGCGATCGCTGTCGTTGGCGACGGCGCCGACGGCTGCCCCGGCCAATACCGCACCACCCATGTAACCCTGTCCCAAGGCGGCGTCAGCCGCGGTAGGGCTGGCCTTTTGCAGATTCAGCACATACGCCGTCATCAGGAATTGTGCCTGCTCGGGATCGTCGACAATGCGATAGCCATTGTCGTTGAATTGCGTGAACTGTTCTCTGGTAAATGTTTTAAAGGCGCGGCGATCGAACTCCATCACACCGCTTTTGACATCGAGATAAATGGTGCGTTTTTCGCGAGGTACGGGATCGACAAATATCGACGTTGACGTGCGCGCCTGTACTTCGAGATTCTTTTTGGATAGGGCTACTTCCGTTGCTGCGCAGCCTCCCAGCGTGATGGCGAGAGTCAGTATTACGGCAAGGCGGGACGGGCGTTCGGCCAAGAACATGATTAATTCCTTTTGATGGTGGGTGGTGATCCTGAATTGATGCGGGCGCTTACCAATAACGGCCGTAATAGCGGTAGTGATACAGGCAGTCGCGATAGCCGTTGTAGTTGTATCGGTTGGAGCGACCGTAATAGCTATTGCAGTTGAAGCCGGGCTGCCAGTCCCGGGGGGCCGCTGTCTTGGGTTTGAGGCCTTGCTGCAGGGATGTTTCGACGTACTTTTCGATACTGGCGATATCCTGCGTCGCAAATGAGCTTTGCGCGTTTTCGTCGTTGAGGCGTTTTTGCATCTCCGCCATGTTGTCGGCACGAGACGGCGCAACCATCAGGCCGCAACATAAAAACAATGTAAATCGAAGCGAGGAGCGAAGTGAGAGGTGAAACGGGGAATGGCAGAAAAGACGATACAACATCGTACGCTCCTTGTACTGAATGAGAATGTAACGAAAGAAAATCGGTACTGAAAATTTTGCTGGAAATCCTGAAGACCAGCGCCATCGTGTAGTCGGTCAATTGATAGGGGGCATGCTACGGCGCTGCATCTTTTGCTGTCAATTGATGGCGGTCGGTCACCGGGTTGTAGCGCAGCGCGGCCGCTATAAGTGTGATCAGCTTCTCAACCGACTTGCGGTGATGTCAGCGCGGTTTGTGTTTTGACAGCGGCGTGCGCTTGCCGGCCGGTCGCGGTGTGTGCTGGCGCGGTGGCAGGCCGGTGTGCTGAGTCAGCATTTTTTTACCACCGGATTTCTCTGCGTGCGGCAACGGCTTGCTCGATTGCCAGTTGGCGGGCTGGCGCGGCGGGATCAATTGTTTTTTGCCATAGCCGATCAAATCCGCGCGCCCCATTTTCTGCAGGGTTTCACGCAGCAGTGGCCAGTTTTCCGGATCGTGATAACGCAAAAATGCCTTGTGCAGACGGCGCTGGCGCAGACCTTTTGCGGTCACCACTTTTTCGCTATCGCGGCTGACGTGATGCAGCGGATCTTTTTCCGAGTAATACATCGCGGTCGCATTGGCCATCGGCGAGGGATAAAAGGCCTGTACCTGATCGGCGCGAAAGCCATTGGCTTTCAGCCATTGCGCGAGGTTCAGCATGTCCTGGTCAGTGGTGCCTGGGTGCGCCGCGATGAAGTAAGGAATCAGGAACTGTTCCTTGCCGGCTTGCTTCGAAAACTTGTCGAACATCGCCTTGAAGCGATCGTAAGTGCCGATACCCGGTTTCATCATTTTCGACAGCGGGCCCTGCTCGGTGTGCTCGGGCGCGATTTTCAGATAACCGCCGACGTGATGGGTGACAAGTTCTTTCACATACGCTGGCGTTTCGACGGCGAGGTCGTAACGCAGCCCCGACGCGATCAATACTTTTTTGATGCCGGGCAATTCGCGCACGGCGCGATACAAATGGATGAGCGGCGTCTGATCGGTTTCGAGGCTTTTGCAAATGCCGGGATACACGCAGCTCAAGCGCCGGCAATTCTGCTCGATCTTTTTGCTCTTGCAGTTGAGCCGCCACATATTCGCCGTGGGGCCGCCGAGATCGGAAACGACACCGGTAAATCCCGGTGTTTTATCGCGCATCATTTCCACTTCGCGCACGATCGATTCCTGCGAGCGGCTTTGAATGATGCGGCCTTCGTGTTCGGTGATCGAGCAGAAGCTGCAGCCACCGAAACAGCCGCGCATGATATTCACCGAAAAGCGGATCATGTCGTACGCGGGGATTTTTGCTTTGCCGTATGCGGGGTGCGGCACGCGTTGATACGGCAATTCGAATACCGAATCCATTTCATCGGTTTCGAGCGGAATCGGCGGCGGGTTCAACCATACATCGCGTTCGCCGTGACTTTGCACCAATGCGCGGGCATTACCCGGATTGGTTTCGAGGTGCAGCATACGCGCGGCGTGCGCGTAATAAATCGGATCGGTTTTGACGCGGTCGTAACTCGGCAAACGAATAACTGTTTTCGTCGGATCGAGTTTTGCCTTACGTGCAGTCAGCGGATCCAGGATGCGCACGACCTGGGTGTCGCGGTCTGTATCAGCAGAGAGCTCCTCCGCTTTTTGGGTGGCGCAGGCAGCAGGCTCTTGCACCATCTCGTAGGGGTTTTTGTGAAAGTCGACCGGGCCGGGCTGATCGAATTCGGTGGAGTCGATCACGGTCCAGCCGGCGGGAATTTCACTGACCGCAAAGGCGGTGCCGCGCACGTTGCGAATGGTGTTGATGGCTTCGCCCTGCGCAAGGCGGTGTGTGACTTCGACAATCGCGCGTTCGGCGTTGCCATATAAAAGAAGGTCGGCCTTGCTGTCGAGCAGGATCGAGCGCCGGACCTTGTCGCTCCAGTAATCGTAATGGGCGATGCGGCGCAAGCTGGCTTCGATCGAGCCGATCACCACCGGCACATCGCTGTAGGCTTCGCGCACGCGCTGCGAATAAACGATGACGGCGCGATCGGGGCGTTTGCCGCCGACATCGTCCGGCGAGTAGGCGTCATCGTGACGCAGGCGCCGATCGGCGGTGTAGCGGTTGATCATCGAGTCCATGTTGCCGGCGGCGACGCCGAAATACAGGTTCGGTTTGCCGAGTGCCATGAACGCTTCTTTCGACTGCCAGTCCGGCTGGGCGATGATGCCGACGCGAAAACCCTGCGCCTCCAGCGTGCGTCCGATCACCGCCATGCCAAAGCTGGGATGATCGACGTAGGCATCGCCGGTGACGATGATGACATCGCATGAATCCCAGCCGAGCACATCCATTTCTCCGCGCGACATCGGCAGAAACGGGGCCGGACCGAAACATTCGGCCCAGTACTTTCTGTACGAGAACAACGGGCGATTGGCGAGTGATATGGCAGACATACCGGCGGTGGTCAAAGTGGCGGGCCGGCATTATACGTCAGGAATTGCGCGGAACTTGGTACGTGCTTGCCGAAGGGTGTGGAGGATCTATTTCTGGGGCCTTCAGCGAGGGCCTGCCCCATGAGCAACGCGAATGCTGTGGGCGCATGGATGTCGCTGAAGAGTTACATGGATGTACTTGCTCGTGCCCCAGAAATAGATACTCCACAGCCCGAGCGCTGCGGTTGTCCGCCTTACGAACCCTGTGACATAGTGCGTCCACATTTTTGCAGCCTGTTGATTCGACAATGGAACACACCTACCGCCTGGTTATTTCCTGCCCGGATCGCGTCGGCATCGTCGCGCGGGTCAGTCAGTTCGTCGCCGAATACGGCGGCTGGCTGACCGAGGCCAATTACCATTCCGACGCCGAATGCGGCTGGTTTTTCATGCGCAACGAGATCAAGGCCGACTCGCTGCGGATCAGTCTGCGCGAGTTTCAGGCGGCGTTCGCGCGTATCGCCAGCGAATACGACATGCAGTGGTATATCCGCGATTCGACCGATCGCCAGCGCGTCGTCATCCTAGCCAGCCACGCCTCGCACTGCCTCGCCGATCTGTTGCACCGCTGGCATGCCGGCGAAATGTTCTGCGATATCCCATGTGTCATTTCCAATCACGAAAATCTGCGCAGCATGGTCGAGTGGCACCAAATTCCGTTTCATTACGTTTCCGTGCCCAAGGAAAAGGAAAGGAAATCCGAGGCCTTCCAGCAGGTGCGCGACCTGATAGCACAACATCGCGCCGAAACCATCGTGCTCGCGCGCTACATGCAGATCATTCCACCGGAGTTATGCGATGAGTTTCCCGGCCGCATCATCAATATCCACCACAGCTTCCTGCCGTCGTTCGTCGGCGCCAATCCCTATCAGCGCGCGTATGAGCGCGGCGTCAAGCTGATCGGCGCGACCTGCCATTACGCCACGGCGGAGCTGGATGCCGGGCCGATCATCGACCAGGAGGTCATCCGGGTGGAGCA
>JBEVMI010000092.1:0-3098 GCA_040508685.1 Spongiibacteraceae bacterium | reverse complement strand
ATCTCGACTGGCTGCTGACACAGACATCGCTGCCGGTATGGATCAAAGGTGTATTGCATCCCGAGGATGCCCGTGCCCTGCAAGCACGCGGAGTCGCCGGTATCGTCGTGTCGAATCACGGCGGCCGCACGCTGGATGGCGCACCCGCCAGCCTGCATGCGCTGCCGGTCATTCGCGCCGTCGTCGGCGACCGTTATCCCCTGCTGTTCGACAGCGGCACTCGCTCCGGGACCGACATATTCAAGGCGCTGGCGCTCGGCGCCAACGCCGTGTCGATTGGACGCCTGCAGATGTATGCGCTCAGCGTCGCCGGTGCCCTGGGCGTTGCGCACATGATCAAATTGCTGCACGAAGAACTGGAGGCGTGCATGGCACTCGCCGGATGCGCCACACTCGCCGATATTCGCCGCACAGCACTGACGTCAAATAGAGAACCACCTGCTGAAGACTGAACGAGATATCCCATGCTGATCGCCATTGAAAATGTATTGAGCAAGGACGAAGTCAAACAATTCCGCGCCCATCTCGATGGCGCCGATTGGCAGGATGGCGTGAAGACTGCCGGCACTCTGGCGCGTGCGCAGAAATACAATCAGCAACTCGACGAAAGCGCCGAACTCGCCATCAGTCTCGGCAATCACATTCTGCGCAAGCTCGGCAATCATCCGCTTTTTATTTCCGCCGCATTACCCAACAAAATTTATCCGCCCCGATTCAATCGTTACGCCGATGGCGGCAGCTACGGCACGCACGTCGACGGCGCATTGATGCAGGTGCCTGGCACCAGCATCACCGTCCGCAGCGATTTGTCGGCGACGTTGTTTTTGTCGGAGCCGGACGAATACCACGGCGGAGAACTGGAAATCGAGGGACCGACGGGTATCCAGTCCATCAAACTCGAAGCCGGCGATATGGTTCTCTATCCGTCGAATACCATGCATCGTGTCGCACCCGTCACCCGCGGCGCCCGCACTGCATCATTCTTCTGGATTGAAAGTTTTGTCGGCGACGACGCGAAAAGGACGTTGTTGCTGGATCTGGATCAGGCGATACAGGAGCTGACGCCCAAGGTGCAGGCAGGTGACGCGAGCCTGCTCAAATTGACCGGCGTCTATCACAATCTGGTGCGGCAGTGGGCCGTGACTTGAACACCGCCGCCATACGAAAAATCATTTGGTTAGAATCAGTTTGTTACCACGCGTAAGACGCAGCAGATAACACTCGCCTTCGTGCTCTATCTGTACGGTGTTGGTGTCGCGGAAGAGCTCGCGTGAAAACAGCACCGGCGCATTCCCCTGCAGTGCCGCCGCCGTCGCCGCCCCTGCGTTTGATTTGACAGTACTATTATTGTGACGCCTATCCATGACCGCCTCCCTCAACGCACTGGCTGCCCGACAACAGCGACAAGGACACCGGTCGCCGAAACACAAATGATAACTGTTATCGATTATATTGATCGCGCGAATTACTGCAATAGCCGGCAATCAATTAAGGGGAAAACAGCCTACCGGGCGGCGATATAGGTGCGTTCGCGCTGCCCCGATTTCGAGAGAACAAACTGCCACAGCTGGAGGTAGCGGCAGCGGAAAGCCGCCGAGCAGGAGTTCAGGTAATAGCGCCACATCCGGTAAAAACGTTCGTCGTAGCGCTGTGCGATTCGCTCCCATGCCGCACAGAAGTTTTTATCCCAGGCTTTTAAGGTCAACGCGTAATCGGGACCGAAATTCTGTATGTCTTCGACGACGAAACGCCGCTCGATCGCGCGCGTGATCTGCAGCAGCGACGGCAATTCGCCATTGGGGAAAATGTATTTATTGACCCAAGGATCGAAGGTGCGCGTGGTGCAGTTCTGGCCGATGGTGTGCAACAACGCGAGTCCGTCTGCAGCCAGCACGGATTCGACGACGCCCATGAATGTCGCGTAATTTTTTTTGCCGACATGCTCGAACATACCGACCGACACGACGCGGTCATAACAGCCGTCGACTTCCCGATAATCCTTGAGCCAGATTCGCACCGGCAGTCCAGCACAACGATCTTCAGCAAAATGCTGCTGCTCTTTCGACACGGTTACGCCATCGACTTCGACGCCGTAACGACGCGCGGCGAATTCCGCAAAACTGCCCCAACCGCAACCGATATCCAGCACCTTCATGCCCGGCTTGAATTCCAGCTTGCGGCAGATCAGATCGAGTTTGTTGCACTGCGCGTCGAACAGGTTGGCCGCTTTGCTGCCATCGCAATTGCGCCAATAGGCACAGCTATAAGCGAGCGTCGGGTCCAGCATCGTCGTGAACAATTCGTTGTCGAGGTCGTAGTGTTTTTCCGCAACTTCGCGTGCGCGCTGCAGGGATTGCCGATTGTGGAGAAACGATTCAAGGAGTTGCGCCAGCAGTTGCCAGCGGCGTAGTGAAATGCGCTGGATATCGCTGCGCAGCAGGCGATAAAAAAACTCATCCAGCGCATCGGCGTCCCACCAGCCGTCCATATAAGATTCGCCCAAGCCAAGCGAACGTTGCAGCATCACCCGCGCCGGCGTGGCGGGATTGTGGATGCGCATATCCCAGGGGCGCGAACCGTTGATGGTGATGTCACCGCGCGCAAACAACTGTGCGAACGAATTCTCCAGATCGCCACGCGGACCAGGCGATTGATCCTCCTGCAACCAACTGACCGGCCCCGACATCTGCGATCTCCTCAAGATCTGAAAAGAGAAGCGCATGCTTGAGCAGCAGCACGCAAATTTAACCTACCGCTAATTGCCGGCTTTGCCAAGCGCGGAGACTTGGCACTTTTGCAACTGTTTCAACAACTTCTGACCTGACGAAAACGGCTTGGTGCGGAGCGGGGGGCAAATGCGACCCCAATTCCGTTGACGAATTCATAAGCACGCTCATAATAAGCAGGCACCTAACATAAACAGATGCCTAAATCCCGAGCAGCCATGCGTAAATTCACGGACCCCGACCGTAGTATCGGCGCCCAGATCGGCGAACTGTCGCGGCTGTTTGCGCGCAATTTCAATGCCCGCGTCCGCCACCACGGCCTCACCCAGACCCAATGGCAGGCGCTGGCAGTGTTGACGCGGCGCGAGGGCA
>JBEVMI010000442.1:0-5898 GCA_040508685.1 Spongiibacteraceae bacterium | reverse complement strand
AGGTTGAAGTCCGCCCGCGCGGTACGGAGGTGCCGTTGATCGGTTATTCACCGGAGCTGACCGGCGCGCAGTGGAATCGTATCGCCCAGCACAATCAGCGAGTGCAAGTGCTGCTTGAGCCGGCAGTGCGCTGATTTATAAGACGTTATTTGTGTAGAAAAATTACACGAAGAACTCGGTCAAGGCCCGTTTTACGGCGTGGCGAGCGAATGAAATAGGCGTCTTAACGGCTTGGGGCTTGCCTATTGGGTATTAAGTTGTAAAATTTTTACAAATCGCAGGTGGAGCACCCTCCACAGACTGGCTGAAATCGGGACGATCCCCGGTTGCGGCACTCGCCGAATGCGCGGTACTGGCCGGGGCGGAACTATCCCGCAGCGGCTGTTCAACACCAGAGTCTTGAAGGTCGATGAGACCTTCGAAAATCAGTAATGCGTCTGTTTCCGCGGCTGTCTACACGCCCATGCGGGGCGGAACCACGAATACAATAACGCGCCCCGGCCCTGCGCCGGTGTGGGTTTGTGAACCCCATTTTGTTTATGACACCGGGAGTAACCATGCAAGTGGATGACGACAGAGATCCCCAGGAAACCCGCGAGTGGCTGGAATCCCTGGATAGCGTGCTCAAGAATCAGGGCCGCGGCCGTACCGCCTTTCTGCTGAAAACCCTTGCTGAACACGCGGCCCAGGCCGGCACCAAGATGCCGGCGGCGATCACTACTCCATTTCGCAACAGTATCGAGCCCACTGCCGAAAAGCGCATGCCGGGCGATCTGTTCATGGAGCGCCGCATCCGCTCGCTGATCCGCTGGAACGCGATGGCGATGGTGATCCGCGCCAACGACAACGACGACGGTCTCGGCGGCCACATCGCCACCTTCTCGTCGGCGGCGACGCTGTACGACGTCGGCTTCAACTATTTTTGGCGTGGCGGCGACAAGCCCGATCTGATTTATTACCAGGGTCATAGTGCGCCCGGCATGTATGCGCGCTCTTACCTCGAAGGCCGTTTCACCGAAGAGCAGCTCGACAATTTCCGCCGCGAAGTCGGCGGCCACGGTCTGTCTTCGTATCCGCATCCGTGGTTGATGCCGGACTACTGGCAATTCCCGACCGTTTCGATGGGGCTGGGGCCGATCCAGGCGATCTATCAGGCCCACGTCATGAAATATCAGCAGAGCCGCGAGCTGGTCGAACACGGCGATCGCAAGGTCTGGTGTTTCCTCGGCGACGGCGAATGCGACGAGCCGGAATCGCTGGGTGCCATTTCACTGGCGGGGCGCGAGTCGCTCGACAATCTCGTCTTCGTCGTCAACTGCAACCTGCAGCGCCTCGACGGTCCCGTTAGAGGCAACGGCAACATCATCCAGGAACTCGAAGGCGTATTCCGCGGCGCCGGCTGGAACGTGGTCAAGGTGATCTGGGGCCGCCACTGGGACACGCTGCTCGACAAGGACAAACACGGCCTGCTGAAAAAACGCATGAATGAAGTCTGCGACGGCGAGCTGCAAAACTACAAAGCCAACGGCGGCGCTTACACCCGCGAACATTTCTTCGGCAAATATCCCGAGCTGCTGGAGATGGTCAAAGATCTCTCCGACGACGACATCATGTATCTGAACCGCGGCGGCCACGATCCGTACAAGGTTTACGCCGCCTATGCGCAGGCCGTTGCCCACAAGGGGCAACCCACCGTCGTGCTGGCGATGACCGTCAAAGGTTATGGCATGAGCAAGTCCGGCGAGGCTGCCAATGTCACCCATTCGGTGAAAAAGCTCGATATCGAAAGCCTGCGCAAATTCCGCGACCGGTTTGCGATTCCGCTGACCGACGAGCAGCTCGAACACGTGCCGTATTACCGGCCCGCGTCCGACAGCCCTGAAATGAAATACATGCGCAAACGCCGCGAGGAGCTCGGCGGCATGCTGCCCGCGCGGCGCGCCGATTTCGAGGCGCTGCAGGCGCCGACGCTCGACGATCTCAAAGGTCAGTTGAAAGGGTCGGGCGAGCGCGAAATTTCGACGACGATGTCATTCGTGCGCACGCTGTCGACACTGGTGAAAGACAAACATATCGGCGATCGCGTGGTGCCGATCGTGCCCGATGAGGCGCGCACCTTCGGTATGGAAGGCATGTTCCGCCAGCTCGGCATTTACTCTTCGCAGGGCCAGCGTTACACACCGCAGGACGCGGATCAGATCATGTTTTACCGGGAGGACAAGAAAGGCCAGATTCTGGAGGAGGGCATCAACGAAGCCGGTGCGACTTCCGCGTGGCTGGCGTGTGCGACGTCGTACAGCAACCACGGTTTGCCGATGGTGCCGTTCTATATTTTCTATTCGATGTTCGGTTTCCAGCGCGTGATGGATTTGCTGTGGGCGGCGGGCGATTCGCAGGCGCGCGGTTTCCTGATCGGCGGCACTGCCGGTCGCACCACGCTCAATGGCGAAGGACTGCAACATCAGGACGGTCACAGCCTGCTGATGGCGAACATGATTCCGAATTGCCGCTCGTACGATCCGACTTTTGCATTCGAGCTGACCGTGATTATCCAGAACGGTCTCAAACGCATGTATCAGGACAAGGAAAACTGTTTCTACTACATCACCGTAATGAACGAAAACTACACGCATCCGGATCTGCCGGCCGGTGCGGAAGAGGGCATCGTCAAGGGGATGTATCTGCTGGAGCCAGCGAAAAATTCGCGCCGCAAAACCGATCGCGTGCAATTGCTCGGCAGCGGCACGATTTTGCGCGAAGTGCTGGCCGCGGCGACGATTCTGCGCGATGACTTCGGCATCAGTGCCGACGTCTGGAGTGCGACCAGCATCAACGAACTGCGCCGCGACGGCCTGGCCTGCGAACACTGGAATCTGCTGCACCCCGACGCCAAGCCGAAAGTGCCGTATGTCACCGGCCTGCTGCAAAACCAGAGCGGCCCGGTGATCTGCGCGACTGACTATATGAAATCCTACGGCGAACAGATTCGTCCGTACGTACCCGGTAAATATGTCGTGCTCGGCACTGATGGTTTCGGTCGCAGCGATACACGCGCGAACCTGCGCCGTCATTTTGAGGTCGATCGTCATTTTGTCGTGATCGCAGCGCTGAAAGCGTTGGCGGATGAGGGCAAATTTGCAGCGAAGGACTTGGTGAAGGCGATGCGGCAGTTTGGTATCGATCCGGAAAAACGCGATCCGATGGGTTGTTGAGCGGGTGCGAATGCAGCGCGAAAAAAGCCGGTCGCACAACGCGAGATTTGCAGAGGAATAATCAGTGGCAACACAACACCTGAACGTGCCCGATATCGGTGGCGCAGAAAATGTCGAAGTGATCGAGATCTGCGTCAAGCCGGGTGACAAGGTCAACAAGGACGATTCGCTGATCGTGCTGGAGTCGGACAAGGCGTCGATGGAAATTCCCGCGCCCGTGAGTGGCACGGTCAAGTCGATCCAGCTGAAAGTCGGCGACAAGGTTTCGCAGGGCAGCCCGATGCTGGAGCTGGATATTGCGGGCGCTGAAGTTTCTCAGCCCGTCGAAAAACCCGTCGAGAAAAAATCGGCGCCGGTCGCACCCGCAGCCAAAGTCGAGCCGGAGCCGGTCGTTGCGCCACCCGCGCCGACGACAGCGTCCGCGGTCGCGACGGTGGAAAATATTCTGGTCCCTGATATCGGCACCAGCGATGCGGTGGAGGTGATCGAAGTCAGCGTAACCGTCGGCACCCAAATCGCCGCAGGCGACACCATGGTGGTGCTGGAGTCGGACAAGGCGTCGATGGAAATTCCGGCGCCCAAAGCCGGCATCGTGCGCGCGTTGAAAATCAAGGTCGGCGACAAGATCAGCAGCGGTGCCGCATTGCTCGATCTCGAAACGACATCCTCTGCCCCCACAGCTGCTCAGCAGACACCTGCCGCCGCGCCGGTCGCCGCATCGGCCCATGCTACTGCGCCCAGCAGTGAGATTCCGCAGCCGTCGCTCCCCAGCACCGCGCCGTCGCAGCCAGCCGCTGTGCCCGCGTCGAGCAGTGAGGTCTATGCCGGCCCCGCGGTGCGCCGACTCGCGCGCGAGATGGGTATCGACCTGACCCGGGTGCCGGGTTCGGGTCCGAAAAACCGGATTCAGAAAGACGACGTCAAACGTTTCGTCAAAGAGCTGATGGAGAACCGTTCACCCGCGCGTGCGGTCACCGGCGGCGCTGGTATTCCCGCAGTGCCCGCCATCGATTTCGCGCAATTCGGTCCGATCGACACGCAGCCGCTGACCGGTTTGCACAAGGCCATAGCCAGCAATATGCATCGCGCCTGGCTCAACGTGCCGCACGTGACGCAGTGGGATGACGCCGATATCACCGAGCTGGAAAGTTTCCGCGAAACACTGAAAGGCGATGCGGAAAAACGCGGCGTGAAATTATCGCCGCTGCCGTTTTTGTTGAAGGCCTGCGTCGCCGCATTAAAAATGCATCCGAAGTTCAACGCGTCGCTGCATGCGGATGGCGAACATATCGTCTACAAGCAGTATTTTCATATCGGCATCGCAGTCGATACGCCGGCGGGATTGATGGTGCCGGTGTTGCGCGACGTCGATAAAAAGTCGGTGTGGGAGCTGGCGGCGGAAGCGGCCGAGCTTGCGCAGAAAGCGAAAGATCGCAAATTAAAACCCGCGGAAATGCAGGGTGGTTGTTTCAGTATTTCCAGCCTCGGCAATATCGGCGGTCTCGGTTTTACGCCGATCGTCAATACGCCCGAAGTGGCGATTCTCGGGGTGTCGAAACTGACCGTGAAGCCGATCTGGAATGGCAGCGAATTTGTGCCGCGGAAAATGCTGCCGCTGTCGCTGTCCTACGACCACCGCGCACTGAACGGCGGCGATGCGGGCCGTTTTTTTGCGACGTTAAACCAGATGCTGGGAGATATTCGGCGGCTGGTACTGTAAATCCCGCGGAGCCTGCTTCGTTCGCTGCGGGATCATTGCTCGCCCTCTGCACGATCGACAGGGCTCACTTCGAGATACGGTTTTTCGATACAGCGCTGCAGCAGTGCACGCGCCACGATCTGCCAGTGTCCGAAGGTTTCATCGGCGGCGTTGCCGGACTGGCGCGCGATATGCCGGAAGGTGGTGGTGTTGAGTTCGATTAGCAGCGTGACGATATTGGCGAGGGGTTTGTCCGGCCAGTCCGAGCCGAGTATGCGCAGGGTCTCGACCACGATCGTTGCCATCTGCGCGAGGTATTCGCGTTGCGCGGCTTTCAGCTCGGGCGAGGTATCCATCACCGGACCGAGTTGATGCACGATGCGGGCGCTGACGGTGCTGTTGAAAAAACCGGTGGGGCTTTCCAGCAGATATTCGTGCCAGCTCTCGACGCTCTCCGCCTGTTTTTTGCGGGCGCGCAATACGGCCAGTGCCTCCTCTGCCCACTGTCGGTAGACCGCAAAGGCAATCGACTCCTTGTTGGGAAAGTATTGATACAGCGACGACACCGGGATGCCCGCCGCCTGCGCAATACTGTTGGTGGTGATGCGGCGGGCATCGCCGTCCAGCAGGCGTCGGTAGGCGGCGATAATTTCTGCCACCCGTTTTTCGGCGCGCTGTTGCGAGGGCAATTTGCGGGGCTGCAGTTTTTCGGAGGAGTTCATGGGCGCGCTCGTGGCGGATAGCGGCCGTTATTGTACGAAGTTTGCGGGCGGCCAATCGCGCAATTTTGTCGGCACGGTATGATGGCTACCGCAATTCGATAATCCTTCAGCGGACATCCTTCAGCGGACATAGCGAGGTCGGACCATGACCTATCTGCTCGCGCTCGATCAGGGCACGACGAGTTCACGTGCAATTCTGTTCGACGCCGACGGCCGTCAATGTGCGCTCGCGCAACGTGAGTTCACGCAGTTTTATCCGCAACCA
>JBEVMI010000441.1:0-3612 GCA_040508685.1 Spongiibacteraceae bacterium | reverse complement strand
GCAGAGGTGAGCAACATGGATCTGAAACTCGTAGGCAAACGCGCACTGGTTACCGGCAGCAGTGCCGGTATCGGTCGTGGTATCGCACTGACGCTGGCGCGTGAAGGTTGCATCGTGGCGATTCACGGTCGCGACGAAGCGCGCGTCAGCGAAGTGGTTGCGGAAATCGAACAGGCCGGTGGCAAGGCCGTTCCGGTTTTCGGTGAAATGCATGATGACGCAGCGGTGACCAAGGTTGCGCAAAACGCACTCGCCGCACTCGGGCAGATCGACATTCTGATCGGTAACGCCGGTGGCCGCGGTGGAAGCAGCAACGGCTCGTTCGAACAAACCACGCCGCGCGATTTTCTCGACACCTATCAGATCAATGTCACTTCAAATGTGCGTCTGGTACAGGAGCTGGTCGGCGGGATGAAGGAGCGCGGCTGGGGCCGCATCGTATTTATTTCCAGCGTTGCCAGCGTGCAGCCCAAACCCAATTCAGTGCCTGACTACGCGACCAGCAAAGCCGCACTGGTGACGCTCGGCTTGAGCATGGCGAAGTGGCTCGCGAATACCGGCATCACGGTCAACACCATCAGCCCCGGTGTCGTCGATTCACTCAGTATTCGCGGCTTCCTGAAAACGATGGCGGCGGCGAAAGGCTGGCCGGACGATTGGCCTTCGTTGCAAAAGGCGGCGGTCAAGGATGTATTCAAGGTGCCGGTCGGTCGAATCGGCCAGCCTGAAGACATCGCGGCGATGGTGGCGCTGCTGGCGAGCGATCTCGGCGGATTTATTCATGGCTCGAATATTCGTATCGACGGCGGTGCTGTGGGCTCCACGAATTAGCCAATGATTTGCAGCACGGAAAGGCATCATGGTAGGCACCCGCGACAACCTGAAAGATTTTATCCGCGCCATCGAAGCCAATAACTTGAAGCCAGTTATCGACAAAAGTTTTGCACTGGAAAATCTGGCCGATGCGTTCAAGTACCAGATGAGCAATGCGCATTTCGGCAAAATCTGCGTCGAGTTTTAATGTGCAGTTGGCAGATGGAGGCCGCGGCAATCAGCTGCGGCTTTTTGTTTAGGCGGGCGCCTGTCTGCAGCAGTGGGGCCTTCGAAAAGCTGACGAAATTGCCGCGAATCCGAGCCACGGCCTGCGACTGACCAAACGTCTGCTGCGCGAAGACCAGCACATGCGGCTCGATTTGCTGCTCGAATTATCAGCGGCCTATCAATCGATCGCGCATCACACCACTGATTATGAAGAAGCGATCAATGCGTTTCTCGAAAAACGTCCCGTGAATTTCAGCGCATCGTCGCCGCCAGATCCCTGAGCATGTGATCGGCGGCATCGATGCGGATCAGGCCCACACGCGGAAAATCGAGATCGATGATGACGTAGGTGGCCAGCGCCAGGATCATTGCGAATGCAATCGAGTGCGGAATATTCCGCTTCTTGTTTTCCGCCATTGAATAACCCACCAGCAGCGATCCGATCAGGCAGAGCCCCCCAAGCAACATATATACAACCGGAGGTGGATGGTTTTCGGTGGCCATCACGCGGGTGCTGGTGATGTCGATCATCTCGTTCAGCGCCGGCACCATTAACATCGTCGCGGGGGACGGTGTCTCGGGCTTTCGACTTTCGGCAATCGTGCGGTGCCATATCGCAGTTTGCAGTGCCGTGCCTTCGGCCAGTCTGGCTTGTGTGGTGGCTGTGTCCGCCACATTTGTATACGCCGTCGCGCGCACCGTCGTATAACGCCTAAATAATTCCCGCAGTTCGGGCTGCGCCCCTGCCGGCATCAAATCGATTCGTAGGTAAGCGGTGCCGATGGCGTTGGCCTCTTCGGTAATCAGGTGGCGGCGCGCTTCGAAACGTGTTGCTGCACCGGAAAATGCGAAGGCGATGACCAGCCCCAGCAAACCGAACACGGCACCCTCGGCAACACCGATGCCTTTGGGCAGCCCCTCCGGATTGCGTTGGCGTTGGGTATTGCCGCTGCGCCAGCCGATCTCGATAAACAACAGCATGGCGAACATCAGGCCAAGGGTCGAAAACAGCGCAATTATCAGGAAATTCATGGTCGTGTTTCATCGCTAGAAAATTAAAAGGGTGGCCGTCTTGACCGATGCCGGTTTTAACACGACTCATGGGGTTGGCGGCGACCCGCACAGTGACTCGATGGTGTTGATCAGCACCTCGTCGTCGAGGGGTTTGCGCAAATATGTACTGGCGCCCGCTTGCAGGCAGCGCTGTTTCATCGCCGGCTCGTCGTGCGCGGTAATGATGATGATCGGCATGTCAGCCCCCAGGTTTTTCAGGCACTGGAGAACATCAAAGCCGCTCAACCCCGGCATTTGCAAATCCATGACGACACAATCCGGCGGGTTGTGTCGCCACGTCGCCAAAAATTCCTGTCCGGATGCATAACCCTGGCTATTGATACCGGCCGCGCCGAGCAGACGTGTCAAAGCCCGGCGAATGAGTTCTTCATCGTCGATGATTGCGATCTGTAAGGAGACATTAGGCATCGCTAATTGATAACAGATGCCGACCTGCCGTGTTATTGGACTTTGGTCCCTATCACGCCGGCATTGCGCAACCGCTCGGCGAAATGGACCAGCTCGGCGAGGCTGGAAGCTGCCATTTTTTGCATGACTTGTGCCCGATGAGCCTTGATGGTTTTCTCGGAGGTGCCCAGGTCGGCGGCAATTTGTTTGTTGAGCTGGCCGGTGATGACGCCGCTGAACACCTGCTGTTCGCGCCGCGTCAGATTGATATAACGGCTATTCAGCATATCCCACTCGCGATAACGCACCAGCATCGTCGCGTTGTAGGCAAGTGCATTGTGTACGGCTTCTATCAAGGTGTCGGCATCGACCGGTTTGACCAGAAAATCAATCGCACCGGCCTTCATGGCCTGCACGCTGGTGCTGATGTCGGCACGGCCGGTTAAAAAAATTACCGGGCAGTGGCGAAACGATTCGTGCAGGGTCTGCTGTACCTGCAGGCCATTCATGAATGGCATCGCAAAATCGACCACGACGCAATTCACCGTGTCGAGATCGGTCTGCGCGAAAAACTGTTGCGGAGAATCGAATCCATGCGCAGCAAATCCGGCACTTCCCAGCAGGCGCGTCAGTGCCCGCAACACCACGGGATCATCGTCGATGACACAAATGTTTTTCACGTTGGCATCCATGATTCACTTAGCCTCAAGACATAATTTCCGAATGCGCAATCGGCAGCGTCAAATAAAAAGTTGCACCGCCATATTTATTGTTGCGCACCTGTAGTTGGCCTTGGTGGGCGCTGACGATCGAACGGCAGATCGCCAGACCGAGGCCGAGTCCGTGCACTTTGCTGGTAAAAAAAGCCTGGAATATTTTTTCCGGATCGTGATCGTCGACGCCATGGCCGCGATCGCAAACGGCAATTTCAACGTGGTCTTCATTCAGTACGCGCGTGGTGATGTCGAGCAGCCGCTCGCTCGCGGCATTGTCCGACATCGCATCGTTGGCGTTGATGATGAGATTCAGCAGTACCTGCTGGATTTGCACGCGATCGGCGCGGATGGCCGGGATGTCGGCGCGCAGCTGTGTCGAAACTACAATGTTGCG